>NZ_JBXXZH010000163.1:0-21622 GCF_059640475.1 Calothrix sp. CBUCES-K 9914 | reverse complement strand
TTCCCTTTTACCTAAGTCATACACCTTTAGTTTCTAAGGGTTCCTACTTAGAACGAGTCGCACTTCCTTACATATTCTTACCACCTGATAAACTCAACACCAAGCGGCGCCTGCGTTGCGGCGCGCTTGCAGTGCAACAGCCAAAGCATCTAGAGTAATAGTCAGTATTAATGGTGCGTGAAAGCACTGTATTTGGCGTTACATTGCTTGATAGTAATAGCTTAAAAGCACCCTACCCAATGCGCGTTGGCGCCTCAAAATGCTTAAGTCAGTGACATTTAGTCGCGCCATTGAATTTGCAGCGAAGAAGGACAAACTATTAAAATGCGTTTACAGCGATGGCGGATAATAAAACACGCTGCGTTTCGCATCTATATATTTAGCAGGTTTTGATGTACCGAAATTCACCGAGCTTACGCAGTTTTATTTATATTTTTGTGACTTGCGTAAAAATCCTGTTCCCATTTCGTATCAGTATTTGAGGTTGGTAAGGAAACGACTGTTTTCATTGGCGCCTGTCGTTACGGCAGGGTGTATGATGCCACAGAAAAGCTACACATTTCACAAAAAGCACTCTAGCGTCATGCACCAACATGCATTGTTAGTAAATAGAACTTTTTTATACTTTTATGACGTAAAACGATCATAGCTACGAGATATACGTTAATGGGAATTAAATTTCAGCTAAGTCTACGCTAAAAATCCAAATCAGCAGCAATGCCAAAATGGTCGGAAGGATAAATTAATGGATTTTCTGCCGATGGTTGAGTGAGAACCAATTGGCAATTTTTAACTTGTATGTGGTGATTAACAAATATATAGTCTAAAGTTCCCCGCCAAAGTTTTAAATTACGATGTACTAAAATATTCACAATTCTTTTTATAAGAATCTGGCGCCATGTTCGTGTTTTCATGAGCGGAGTAGGGCAAGTGTATTCAGGTTCACTACCGTGGTAGCTGGCGTAGGCAGATGTAAAATGGGATTGTAAAAATTTGATTTCTGGGGTTTTGGGCATCGCATTAAAATCACCAAGATTGATTATGGGTAATTCTGGTGGTAATTTTGCTAAATCCTCAACCAACAGTTTAAATTGCTCCATTCTTGCTCGACAGGCGCCTGGTTGCCAATAATAATAACCGTTACAGAAAATAAATTGCTTATTGCTAATTTCAACTCGAACAAATTGAGCGACTTTTCCTTGCGTTTGTAAATCGATAATTTCCTGCTGGATAAAAGGATGACGACTCAGGATAGCAACATAATTTACTCGATAAATGTATGGCATATTGATGTTTGTAAGCAGAAAATTAGCTTTTTTTTCATCAATTTCCTGAATGCCAATAATGTCGGCGTTGATTTCTCTCAACCCTGCTGCTAATAAATCCTGGCGCCGATTCCAATATTCGGTATCTGAGCAAATATTAATTGTTGCGACTTTAATCATACGAAGTATATAAACATCAACTCAACCTTATTATTACTCTCTTGCGCTTGACAGAGTAGAGCCAGATTATTTCAGCTATATTTTTCCAAAACCTGCGTAAAAGCTCTCCACCTTGTTCGTAGAAGAGTTTAAAGAGTTTAAAGAGTTTAAAGAATCCATATCTGAAGTTTCGGTGCTACCGCGAAGAGATAGGTAATAATAAATACCAGAGGCTTGTTGTTGCGTTAGGCTATCTCTCTTTAATTTTTGTCTTCACCCAAGTACGAAACGCTTTCATTGTTTTATTTCTCCCCTCGATTTTACTACGTTCGAGATACTGTGGAATTACCTCACTTAAAGGGAAACCAGGAAAATGAGGACTTTCATTCACCTGAACATATTGACCTGATTGCAGCACGTTAATTTCTAGTTGTGTTCCGTTAAATCGCCATAGTTCTCTTACCCCTAACACTTTGTAGTTATCGAACCGGGTTCGGGAAGTTATGTCAATTTCAAGGGCTAAATCTGGCGGTGGGTCTATAGTTAAATCAATGCGTTTTTTTCCCCTAACTGCTGCTTCGTTTTCGATATAGAAACAATCATCTGCTTCTAGACCTTGCTTCATAGTTTGACTTTTAAAGGTTGTTGACCCCAAACTTCTAAATTCAATGTCAAGTTCTTCAAGAAGCACCTTTACCAAGTCTGCAATTATCACTTTATCATCTTCATGTTCGGGTAAGGGCACCATGATTTCTAAAATTCCCCGACTGTAATTAATCCGCGAACCCCGTTTTTCCCCTAACTCCTCTAGCAATTGTTCGTACATTTGCCAACTGACATCAGTCATTATAAGTTGCTGACCGACAGGGACAACGATCTGTTTGAGTTGGACTTGCATAATTTCCTTACTGCGAGATTTATTGAGCGAGGGTTTGGGGGTTACGCTTTTCCAGATATTCTATCTTAACATATTCGTTTCAAAATCACATTTCATAATTATGCCACGTTCTCCAAAATCGCATCACAATACTATAATTAATGAGGACAGTATATCGCATTGTATAGAAACTATTTACACACTGGTGAACTTACCCAAACCCAAAATTCTTTTTTTCACTAGTACCGCTCGGCGTAAATGTATAGACCTTTTTCAAGGGTTATAAGCCGCAGCATTTTCGTTGATTCTAATGGTATGCTTACTTGTGCCAAGCGGTACTAGTCCAGCCAAAGCGCTAGAACAATTTGATTTAGATTTTTGAAACAGCAGTAATCAAAGCAGTTAGGCTGTTGATAATTACTGGGGGATATAAATAATAGCCCCAGTAAAAAAGCCCCAGTAATTTTTGAATAACCACCAGTAAAACTCAAATCAACCGCACTCTGCGTCACTAACACAAGCTCATATATCCTTACCACCTTTGACACAGAGTTTACACCCAACTCTTGAACGTGCGTTGAAGCGCTTTGTTGTAGAGCGTTTTGCGCCGTTGTTCCAAGCTCATACATGAGGCGCACGTTGAGTTTTACTCCTGTGGTGCCAATAACAGTGCGCTAATGGTCTGTGTCATTTTAATTCTTGGGTGTAGAGACGTGAAATTTACCTGCGGTACACTCCGTGAACACGTCAGGACAAAATCGTGATATTTACCCAACGCTCCAAAATTAATGACATAATAGCCCCAGTAAAATTGAAAAATAGTATTTTGTGTGATTTATTTCACATCACTACCACCTTAAAGACAGACTACACATAGAGAGATGGGGTTATTAGCATGTCGCCAAAAGTCAACAAAACAATTAAGCTGGTGGAATATTTGCATTTTAAGCAAATCTTCCAGCAAAATATGGTATTAATCAGGCTGAATTTTCGTTATTAGTAGAGAAAAGGTTATATGTACAAAAAACGTAACGGCAATAAATGAACTCAGATAGCCCAGAAACTTATATAAATCACCCAACTTGGGGTTTACTCTACCGCATTAGCTTGGTAGATGAGAATCAAGAGCTATTTACCACGCTCTACGCCCAGCGTCTGTTCTTTATAGTCACCGTTGAAGCTAAAAATATGAAGTTCCAGCCTATCGGTCGTACCGAAGCACGCATGATGCTCGAAAACCGTCTACGCTTCCTCCGTCGCTCTGGCTCTTCGGACGAATATACTCAGCTTCAAAGCGTTTTTCAACGCACTTTCAACTAGTATAAGAGCGTTTAAAACCTGCTGTCGCGCGCATATGAGCAACCTATATACTGAACGCATCCACCAAATCCAAAAAACACTACCTGAGCAAGTTCGCTTAATTGCAGTCACCAAGACAGTTCCTGCGGAGTTAATTCGCATCGCTTACGACGCAGGAATTCGCGATTTTGCTGAAAGCCGCGTACAAGAAGCTGCTGCAAAACAAGCCTCACTTCATGACTTACCCGGTATAACCTGGCACTTTATTGGCAATTTGCAAAGCAATAAAGCCAAAAAAGCCCTCGAACTTTTTCATTGGATTCATTCGGTTGATAACCTCGTAATTGCTCAACGTCTCGACCAGCTTGCACTCACACTTGGTGTTAAGCCGTGTGTCTGTTTGCAGGTCAAAATTGTTCCTGACCCTAACAAGTCTGGTTGGCATGTTCCTGAGCTACTTCAAGATTTACCCTTATTAAACGATTGTAAAAATTTACAATATCAAGGTTTGATGACAATTCCACCTTTAGGACTCGATGATTCTCAAACTTTAGAAGTATTTAATAAAACGAGTGAATTAGCTCAGGGGATCAATGCTCAAAACTGGTCAAACATCCATATAGAGCAGCTTTCGATGGGTATGTCCGGTGATTACGAACTAGCTATTCAAGCAGGTGCAACAATGATTCGATTGGGGACAATTTTATTCGGCGCCCGTTCCACTTCACAAACTGTACCAAGCGCTCCTAACTAAGTACCGACAAATGATACAGACACTTGAAAGCTGTCAAATTCTTCGTGGTAAAGCGTTTAGGTTTGAAAAAACACATACGATACTGAGTTGATTTGATACGTAAAAAAAATATTGTATCCTGATTCACGAACTGACTCAAAATATAGTATTTACAAAAGTGTACTCATATAAAAATATGGGTCAAGATAGTGTTCCCTCAGCGAACTACTTGGGTTATAATTCTGACTCATTGTTGCGTGTAAAAAATATGTTCCAGCGCTTCGGGGCGCCGACATAAAAAGTATGCGTATTCAGTGTTACAAACAACGGTAAAATTCCGTGCGTTGCCTGCGCGGAAAACGTGGTAGAAGTTGAAGACAGCGAATTTTACCTTATATGTCAAGGTATTGAGTACCAGGAGCGTGTCAAAATGAACAATATATTTACCAAGTTGAGAGACTTTGTTGGTTTGAATGAACCAGTAGAGTATGAAGAGTATTACGAAGAAGTTGATAACGACGGTTATCAGAACATCTACCAAGAGCAAAACCCACCCCAAGCTACTCCAAGTGCGGCACCAGCACCAGAAACTCCAGCAGCTAATCGACGTTGGCGTGAACCCGTGAGTACAATGGGTACTGATGTAGCAGGTGCTAAAACTATGAATAATGTGATTGGTATGCCTGGAGCTTTAAATGGAATCTCGGAAGTGTTAGTTCTTGAGCCACGGACGTTTGAAGAAATGCCTCAAGCAATTCAAGCTCTACGTGAGCGGAAGTCAGTGGTATTGAATTTAACAATTATGGATCCAGACCAAGCGCAACGAGCAGTTGACTTTGTTGCAGGTGGAACTTACGCACTTGACGGGCACCAAGAACGTATTGGTGAAAGTATTTTCTTGTTCACACCCAGTTGCGTACAAGTTAGTACTCAAGGTGGTGTTTTACATGAAGTACCTCAACATTCTCCCGTGCGTCCAACTCGTACACAACCGACTCCCCAAAATCAAGCTTGGGGAACTGAGCCGAATCGAATGGCGCAGTAAAATAAGGAATGTACGTTTTGGAGTTTTAGATAAGGGATTGCATCTAAAATTCCAAATCTTTTACATAATAGGCTTTTTGTTGAATAGTACCAATTTGGAGTTTGGTTTTTTTTAATTTGTTTCTTAGGCTTGAAACGATATTATATCCAGATTCGGTATTAAAAGTATTATTAGGGTGAATTCGACTTGTCAGTAAAATTTGGTTTAATTGGTGGCGGGGTAATGGGAGAATCGCTATTATCCCGTCTCATCAATCGAGGAATTTATCAGGTATCAGAAATCATAGTTAGTGAACCTTCTTCTGCACGTAAAGATTTTCTCGTTCAACAGTACGGTGTTACTGTCACGAATGACAATACCGAAGTATTTTCAACGGGTAGTGATGTAATTTTTTTAGCTGTAAAACCCCAGGTGTTTACTACTATAGCGAGGGAAATTTTAGATGTCATCAGTAAAAAGAACTTTTCTTTAATTGTATCGATTTTGGCTGGGGTAACTTTAAAGCAGTTGGAAGCTGTGTTTATTGATTCGCCTGTTATCCGCGCGATGCCTAACACTCCTGCAACAGTTGGCGCCGGAATTACAGCGATTTGTGCAGGTAAAAATACTCAGCCGCATCATGTAGAGAAAGCGCGTCAGTTATTTGCAGCAGTAGGGGAAGTCGTTGAAGTCGGGGAAAGTTTAATGGACGCTGTTACGGGGTTATCGGGAAGTGGACCTGCGTATGTAGCACTGATGGTAGAAGCATTAGCTGATGGTGGAGTAGCAGCAGGTTTACCGCGTCCTGTTGCTCAACAACTAGCTTTACAAACTGTACTAGGAACAGCAACGCTCTTACAGGAAACTAAACTTCATCCTGCAGAATTAAAAGACCGTGTAACGAGTCCAGGTGGTACAACCATTGCTGGAATAACAGAGTTAGAGAAAGCTGCTTTTCGTTCTGCTTTAATTCAAGCAGTTATTGCTGCAACTAAGCGTTCACAAGAATTAGGAAGATAGGTGTTTTTTCGCGCGTTGCCAAAGTGCTTCCAATTCTGCCAATGTATAATCAGCAAGTGGACGGTTGGCAAACGCTTCCATTTTCTGGAGTCTTTGAATGAAGCGTTGATTTGTTCCTTGTAAAGCAGACGCTGGGTCTATATTATTCCAACGCGCGACTTGTACAAGTGAAAATAGCACATCTCCAAATTCTGCTTCCTGCTGCTCAGGTGTTTCATACGCTAACGCTTGTTTAAATTCTTCAACCTCTTCAGAGAATTTGTCCCAAACTCCATCGATATTTTCCCACTCAAACCCGGCGCCAGCAGCTTTTTTAGAAATTTTCATTGCTGCTGTTAGCGGTGGTAACTTTTTGTTATATTGATTAAGCTTTGTACTGAGTAACGCTTGTTCTTGTGGAGATTGTCCTTTTTCTGCTGCTTTTATTTCCTCCCAGTTTTGCCGCACTTCATCTACATTTTGTACTTTTGTATCACTGAATACGTGTGGATGGCGCCGAATTAGCTTTTGGGAAATAGCTTGAGCAACTTGTTCGATTGAAAAGTGTCCATGTTCACTAGCTATCTGTGCTTGTAAGACTACCTGTAAAAGTAAATCTCCAAGTTCTTCAACGATAGCATTTTGGTCTCCGCTTTTAATTGCGTCCACTACTTCGTATGCTTCTTCAATAACATACGGTGTTAAAGTTTGGGGTGTTTGCTCTAAGTCCCAAGGACAACCACCGTTCGGGTCACGGAGTTTTGCTACTACCTCAATAAGTTCTTGTAATGCTTTAAGATTACCGTTCATTTACCTTTTTCCTTTTTCCTTTCCCCTTTCTGACTACTCGTTTACGTTTCTTCATTTTGCCATTATTTAACAACCCTTTTAAGTATTCGCGAATTCCTTGCTTTTTAATACGTTTTATCGCTGAACCTGTCCAGTCGCTGAGATAATGACTCATGGCGCCTAGTTCTAAGCCTAGAAATAATGCCAAAAATTCTGAAGAGTAAACTACAACTGTGTTTGCTGTTTCATTGCCCAGAGATTGCCAATTTAATGCTACATTGCCAATTTTCTCAGCTATGACCATGAAAATAACTGTAATAATACTTATTATTAATGTAAAGTAAATAACTCTTAATAATGTACCAATAACGGGACCATGCGATAAAAACGAGCGATGACGGAGACTCTTTTGATACGGTATCCAAATCCATTTGAACCATCCCCACCTTTGATACTGTACTGAGTAGATATCTAAGTCAGGTCCAAACATCAACCCACCCAGCATAAACCCCCCAGCGATCAACAGCGTTGTACTGCTATCGCGCGTTTGCCAATATGTGGCGCCAACGATAACGGGTAATCCCCAAATTGTAATTCTGTCATGTGTTCGACCAGAAGGCATAAGAGTAGGGTGCGTGACGCCATAACAATCGTAAAATAAAAAGCCGTAACTAGTAGCGTCACGCACCTAGTCAGTAGTTAGGAGTGCTGTAGCACAGGTGTCCCACCCATGCAGTGCCAAGTTTAATAAGCTATTTTTACCACAGAGTACACAGAGAAATATAACTAAAAATCTAAAATTAATATCAACCTTATGACTATTGGCGCCTAAGCAAAAAAATTTCACGAAACACTTGCATAATCAAAACAGATTTGCTATATTTAATTCTGGCGATAAAAACACGGGTGGTTAGCTCAGTTGGTAGAGCGCCTGCCTTACAAGCAGGATGTCACAGGTTCGAGTCCTGTACTACCCATGATTCGGTGCTTAGTGTACATATATAAGTTCCTGTAAGCCTTGATTTTAAAGGATAATTATTTATTTAAATTCAAATTTAGCACGTAAAGTACGGAAGAGCCAATTTTTTTCACTATAAAATAACCAAATTCGCAACAGCTTCTAATAGGGTAGGAAAACCCAACAAAATTCTTTCAGCTTACAAACAAAAGTCGGTGCGTGAAGGCTACCAGCATTGCGCTTCGTTTTAAAATTTTAGTATTAATGGTGCGTGAAAGCACTGTATTTGGCGTTACATTGCTTGATAGTAATAGCTTTCACGCACCCTACCCCAATTTATTGGCGCCTCAAAATGCTTAAGTCAGTGACATTCCACCCTACGTTCTTTGCCTGCGGTTAAGTTATTGGGTGTTGTCAATCCGTCGAAGCGAAAACGATTTCTTTTTGAGCTTCGTTGAGTGATTCTATTATATTGTTATATTCTTCTGGTACTATAGGACGAGTAGTTTCTGACTCAGCTATTTGATAAGTTTGATTAAATTGTTCACGAACTTTACCAAAATAGTCATCTACATATTCTAGGCGCTGTTCGGGCGTTTCACTGGTCTTTGTGAATTGGTTTATGGTTGTTTGGTTGCAACGGCGATGCGTACACCTGGAACCTGACGTAAACTATCCATCACGGCAATGACTCTACCATAGCTTCCATTTTCATCAGCGCTAACTATTACTAACTCATCTTGACTATCACCAACTAATTCCTGAATTTCTCTCGTTAAATTTTTTATATCTACTGATTTACCGTCTATACTTACTTGACCCTTAGCGTCTACAGTAACATTAATCGCTGAATCAGTTAAACCTTGTTGAGATGTTGAGGCTTTTGGTAGATTGATGGGTAGTCCTCCAGTACTGGTCAATGATAAAGTTGAAATAATAAAAAACGTTAAAATTGCGAATACCACGTCAATCATTGGCACAATATTAATTTGTGGTGGAACTTCTGGTTCATCGGGAAGACGCATAAGATTTTTCTCCTCTTTCATAACGGCGCCGATAGAGCAATTCTAATTGTCCACCATGTTCTTGAATAAATGCCATCTGACGCTGATGTAGTCCTCGAAACATATTTGCAAATAATAATGTAAAGATTGCTACAACTAACCCAGATGCTGTTGATACAAGTGCTTCACTTATCCCACCAGTAACATTAAGCGTTCTGGCGCCACCAAGTTCACCAGTACCTAAAGAAGCAAACGAAGTAATAAGACCTAACACGGTTCCTAATAAACCAAGTAAAGGCGCCAGCGAGATAATTGTATCAAAAACAGTTTGAAAACGTTTGAGAAGTGGAATTTCTGCTTGTGCCGAACTTTCCAATGCTAATCTAAACTCTTCAGGGGTTGCATCCTCAAGTTCGAGCGCAGCCAAAAATATACGAACTGCTGGTAAGTCAGTGTTTTTGTTAAGCTTATCGAGCGTACTCACTACATTATTATGTTTGTAAAGGTTTAAAACTTCTTTGATAACACGCTCTTGGCGCCCGTTCAACTGCATCCAGAATAACACACGCTCAATAATTAGCGACACCGCCAAGACCGAAAACCCCAGTAAGGGGTACATAACAACCCCACCCGCAGTAAATATATTACCAATTCCCATAGTTTACTTTTGAATTGACTTATACATACTTGCCTAGAGTAACAGTTTTTTACAAAGGCGCCGATTTATTAACTTCTTGAAGCTGCCTTTTCTTTGGTGGTTTTCCGCTGCGTGGACGTTCAACAAGGGTTTGCTGTAAATTTTCCTCACAATACTGTTTGCGAGTCCGTTCTACTGTCGCTACAGACGTATATAACGCTTTAGCTATAGCTTCATCTGTACTACCCTCATTCGCCATTAATAAAGTGTGCGCGCGACGAATTGTTCTGGCGCTAGCTTTTCCTTTCTTGACTAAATCTAGTAATTGTGCTTTATCTGAATCACTTAAAGTTACTTTGTGCTTTTTATTCATAAATTCTATCATCAAGCAGCACACCAAAAGGCGCCTACTTGTATCTTTATGTTGTTTTATGGTTGATAGTATACCACAAACCCATCAAAATTAATAGTAGGGTGTGTGAAGGCTACGAAAAAACGAAGAGCGTAGTTATAGGACTTGTAGCCTTCACGCACCAACTCGTGCCGAAGTGACTATATTGAGGAAATTAAGTCAGATTTTGGAGTGGTTATCTTGGCACCACACCATCGCCATTTGAAATATACGCAACATTTCTATGATTTCTCGATACACAACACCAGTACGCTGAATATTTTTAACGTTGGCAGCATGACTAAGGTTGATATCTGTGCGTTCGGCTAAATAAACAAAACGCTTGAGACGTCCTATCTTTATGGGTTTTCGATTTTCTTGGTTCATATTCGACCAGTTCTATGGTGAATAAGTATATATAATCACATGTTTTTGACTTTTGACGGACAGACTATTGCTTACGAAGGTGAATCAATTGTATACCCAACGTTTATTAACGAGGCAGCTTACTACGAAAAGGGTATCGCTATGTGTTTAACCCAAAAACAGCTTATTGATAGCTTTTAATTATCATAGCTATTTGGAGCAATTCTCCAAGAATAACGCAGCCAAGCTAAATTCAAAACCTTTTTGAGGAAAATTATCTAAAATAATTTAGAAAAATAATTCTGTTATAAAGCTTTTAGGTGATTTTACTTCTGGGTTTCAAATCACTTTAGATGTTTCTAATGAGGGTGAAGCTCCGTATCTTTCGGTGACGGGAAGATTACCGGGGAATGCAGCTATTGTTGCTTTTTCTCGAAAATGGAGTCAGATTTATCAGAGTAGATGCTGTTCAGTGAGAATTCATGTTAACAGTATCACACCTTCGCAACTCAACTACTTATAGATGGTATGGATCCAACCCATGTAAAAACCCTAACTGGACACGAAAGCGAACGCGCGTTTCGTCGTTACGTAGTCCGAGCAAAACTTGCAGCAGCAATAGCAGCATTCGACAAAATACATTCACAGTAGGGGCTGGTTGCAGCAACCACCCGATCACTATTCAAGCCACACTATAACCCGTATCAATCCTGGCATATTCTGGCTGTAATCCCAACACAATATCTGAGCGTTCCACACCCATTTCAACGAGTTCTCGCGCAATTAAGCGATCAGTCTCATTGCGCTGAATCCAAATCTTACCATCCTTAATATCAAAGTGCATCAGGACAGTGTAAAATCGTTTATGCTTCTGCCATCCCAGGCTGACTAATTGATAATGGTCATTATCGCGATCACACAAAATCTGTGTTTCAAAATCTGCATTACTACGATTGCCAAGCGTATAATCTTGTAGCAAATTTTGAATAATTTTTCTGTACTGCTCTAGTCGATCCATAGGACGATTTCCTCCTCGATCGGGTTATATACCAGTAGTTTAACCTGATAAGTACGAACTGAAGCCTTTGCTAAGGGGCGTTGGAAGAAAACTTCATAGGCGGTTAAGGGAACGGCAAAATATAGGGTTCTGTCAGGCTCCAGGGTTTCTAACACGCAAAGCCTCCACCCAACCTACAAATATGTTCTACATTTTACCTGTTTACAGTATAAGTAGATTTTGTTTGTAAGTAATCATTTATCCGTTACATCCGTTATATCCGTTGCCAGTTATTCCCAATTTTCAAATTGGTCGCTAGCTGAACGGACTAATGTGCTTAACTTTTCGCGTTGCGTTTCAAAGTTGGCGGCGATGGATATTAAGATGATACCTAGGCATATTCCTATTACCCATTTCATAAACGCATACCGTAAGCTGAATATTACAAGTTGATAAATACCTGTTACTAGGAATGTTCCTGTACCTACATACAGAAAGGCGCGTATTCGTAAAGCTAACCCTGCGAAAATTGCCACTAAACTTAATATTCCAGGGATAATTGTTGTGTCTTGATGGAATATTACTGCATATCCACATATTATCCCACTGCCAACGATTCGTAAGCTATGGCGCCCACTTTTTGATTGAGGTAATTTCAACTGTGGGTTAAACTGAGCTATATATAGTAAGGATAAGCCAATTGTTGTTACATACCATAACCCATCTGTAAAGCGCCAGTCATAAAAACATCGCATTGATGCCCAGTTTACCAAAACCAGACTAATATATGTCAATTCAAAAGCGCGCGTAAACCTTGCTAACAATATATAAAAGCTAGCTGTGATTAATAGTGTCACTGGATAAACTTGATATGCTGTTAATGATAGTACTATTAACGGCAACACATAAGCCGTGTTCCTATAAGGTGTTCTCGACCAACCCCAACTCTGCCACGGTAGTATATACAAAAAATAGGCGCCGATACAAGATATTGCAGCATTCCAAGGCATTAATTCGTGGGTGAATAACCGCGCAATCGGTAAGTCTCGCAGTAAAATTGTTAGTGTTACTCCTTGGACTAAACCTAAATAAACCCAAACTTCTTTTACTATTATTTCTTCAGGTGTGGAAGTAACACCTCGACCTTGAAAGATAGCATACCTAACCAAAAATATACCCGTTGTTAACCCAATATAACGATTTATTTCCAAAGGTGAAGCAACTGCCATTAGTAATAAACAACTACTCCATACCCAGTGTGAATTAGCAATTAAGGTAATTTCTTGTTTACTCAGGTGCAAAAACTCAGTCAGCCAAGGTGAAAGAACTCTATACACATACATAATTATTGCACCCAGCGCGGACATTGCAATCAACCCATCGCCGTAATATCCTCCCTGTTTTTGCAGCATCTGGTAAAACAGCAGTTCGTACAAACCAAATGTAACACCAAACAAACCTATATACAACAGTGGTTTTAAAGCTTTGTTTCGTCTACCTACACCAATAACAACGACTGCGACACCAAGCACCAATAAACCTGTCCAACTTGTAAAAGTGTCAAAACGTAATATAATGCTAAATGCGACGTAAATAATTGGTAATATATGAAAACTGCTGGGAAGTTCCACACGATGGCGCCGTTTCCACCATTCACCGAACAATTGAGCAGTTATACCAAGGGCAATATTTGCTACAGCTATTTTTATTGTTGTTCTACCAGTCAAAGCTAAACTCTCTGCCACCAATAATTCTAACCCTAAACCAATTCCGTAAAATTCCCGATTCGTAGGTTGGCGCCAAGTCCGAAATAATATTGCAGTAGTTGTAATTGCTGTTGCCGCTAAGTATAAAATTCCTGGTTGTACAGCTCCTTGATATACTAACACCGAATGAACTGTCAACAATAATAACTCGGCGCCACATAATATCAACGCCCATTTATGCAACGCAGGAGAGTATAAAGTGCTGAGTTCTGAGTGCTGAGTTTTTAAGGTATTATTCAAAATTACCGCGCGTATGACCCATAAACTGAAAACATTTATTGCACCAACCAAAAGCCAAGCATCATTACCAAGCAAGTTAAACTTTGCAATATCCCATAGTACAGCACTTTCCAACATCAACGCAAAACCAACTGTGACTATCGCAAACTCAACCGACTTTAGTAGTAGCCTAGTATTAACAAACATTAAAACTGTAGCAACAGTCAAACTAATGACGCGAATTTGAGGTACAACAATAGTCAGAAACTGTGCAGTTCCCGTAGCTAACACACTCGATACTGCAATAAAAGTGCGCCGCGTTGCTTCCGTGCGAGTGCTAATAGCTGTTAAAGTAATTGGTACAGCTAGCCATACTAGTCCCCATTGATCTTGAATTGGATATTGAGCGTATATATATGTAGATGTATTGTGCCACAGTAAAACAAAGCTAACAGCGGCTAGTCCATAACCAATATGCATCGCACTACGGCGCCATATTCCGTTACCAACACTATACAACCACTCCGCTACCATCAAAACTAACAATATTACTGCCCAGTACTCTGACTGTAATGTTGGCAGGCGCCAATTTATAAATGAACAAAGTGTCAAAATGACGGTAACATGAGTTAGATAGACTACGTTTTCTGTAGAACGTCGTTTGCTAATAGCTGCAAGCGTTACTGCACTACTCAACAAGTTTAATGAACGTATAGCCGGATTAAGTAACCCAATCGCTGTTAACGTCAATCCAAAACAAAAGTTTATAACTTCCCCAAATACTGCTTGCTTTAACTTATTCGCTTTCCGCAAATACTCTGTTACTACCGTCATTACAACCAAGAACGGAAATAAGCCTAAACTTAATAGTGCCCAAGGTGTAGCTGTAGTAACTTGAGTTGCAATTGTCACTATACTACTTCTAACACCAACTGGAATAACTCTCCAAAATAACCAATTAGCTTGTAATCCAATCGTAAAAACTACTAAATTATCAAGTTCAAAAGTATACAACTGTAAACGGCGCCAAAAATACCACAAACTCAAACCACTTACAGCAAGTGCTTGCTCTGGATGTGATACAACCGCAACACCCCAACCAACTAATAATAATATGGCGCCAGTAAGTTGCCAGTAACTTAGCTCCGTATTTTCCTCTGTTCGTATGGATAACCAAACAGCTAACCATCCGCAAATTCCAATTGCCAACCCTAATAAGGTAACATCTACTCTAACGATAAATATGGCTCGGAATAAAAGCAGTAACAGAGAATAGATTATTATAGAGACTGGTAAATTAATTCCTGCCTCAGCTTGTTGATTGTTAACACGCTGCAATGATAGCGTTTGATATACAGTTAAAAGACTCGTCCCTATCATCCCTATATAAACAGCAACCAAGGGAAACCCTAATATACCCCACCCCAAATGTAAATATGATAGCCCCAATATCTGAAGGCGCCGTAAATTATGATTTGGCAAATTGGCAGCAAATAAACTGCTATTACCAATTAATATAGTTACAACTGTAAGAACAACAGACGCAATGACAGCAAACAGCACTCCAGTACTCGATGTCCATAAGTGAAACCCGTCCATAGCCCAAAAGTTAACGGGAATCAAAAGCTGTGTGACAATAATAAGCGATTGTGCAGTTAATCTTAAACTGGAATGCTTACCTGCCCAAAAACTGGCGCCAAAAAAGCTAAGTGTATAAGCAAATAAAACTCCATATTGTCCAGCAGCAGGAAACTTGTCCCACTGACTAGCAGCAAGTAACCCAGATGATGCGACTACTAGGAACACTCCTAAAAATAGTAGCCAACGGACGCTCAGTTCTGCCATCAACGACTGAAGCATCCCAACCGCAACACTCGGTTTTTGCTCCACTTTCGGTAAAGATTTAGAAGGCGCCTCTTGATATGATGTTACTGGCTTGCTTTGTAACTCCGCTACCGAAACACGACAAACTAAATGTGAGCCACATATTTCCTTAACTTGAGAGTCAGAAATCAAACCTAATTGTAGCCAATTATCTAATCCTCTCAGCAACTCCGGATGGTTTGATGTCAACCTGACATTAATTGAGAACGGACGTTCGGACATAAAATTGCTACCATGATGTTATGGATATCGGGATATGCACAAGCTGTATAAAACAACTTGTGAACAAATTTTGACACGTGTTATTTAAAATCTTCGCTGTCTTAAGATTAGTTTCCAGACTTGTTTGTGACAGTTTGTAGTATGGTTATATGGGCGCCTGTATAATCATGGTATGAAATTTCCATTAAGTCCAAGCTATCGTCCACAAGCAAAAGATACAAGTATAGAAGCAGACATTTACTTGTTTGATAAATTGCGTCAATTATCGTTACCAGAAAGACTTGAAATTTTTGCAGCACATGATAGAGGAGTCAAAAAGCTTTCTCTTGTGGGTGTGAAAATGCGTAATAGAGAGGCGCCTATAGAGACAATACGAGAACAGTTTGCTCGTGCTATTTTGGGAGATAAATATCTAGAGGGTTTTCAAGCTAAAGGTAGAGATGAAACAATGTGGATTCAAGATTCTATCGCACTTGCAGGCACACTACATCAAATTTTAGAATCCATAAATATCTTATATTACGTTAGTGGGGGTGTTGCAGCTAACGGCGCCAGTGGTAATAATGCTTAATTCCGTTTTTAGTACTTTGACTTTTTTTGCTCTGGTTGATATTAACCATTTAGCAAAATCAAGTGGATACTTTTCTGCTAGAATTTTACAAACGTTGTCGTAACTCACTTTTGTAACCCTGTATTGTTGATGTTTTTAGAATATGTTAAATAATCAACTATACAAATAGCATGTGTATAATTTATTGCTGGTTGTTTGTAAAGTTTTTATATGATTTTTTTGATAAGATTATATATTTTAACTTACGTCTAATGCCGAAATGACAACATCGTAAGTCCTGTATCTAACAAAAAAGTACCCTAGATAAAACTGCTAGTAAATGTATAGTATTATGGTGATAAAAGTAGATTCGCTCGACCATCTTGTTCTGACGGTTAAAGATATTAATGCTACTGTAGATTTTTATTGCCGTGTTTTGGGAATGGGAGTTGTTACGTTCGGTGAGGAGAGGAAAGCGTTAAAATTTGGAATTTATATAAGATGGTGCGTGAAAGCCATTAGATTTTCTTTTTTGTTCGAGTTTGTTCTAGCTTTCACACACCCTACGTTGAATGTCACTGACTTAAGCATTTTGAGGCACCAACGCGCATTGGGTAGGGTGCGTGAAAGCTATTACTATCAAGCAATGTAACGCCAAATACAGTGCTTTCACGCACCACTAATACGTTAAGTAAGTGCCATTCCACCCTACGTTGCTTCAACTATCCGTTGCAATCCGTTGCCTAGTTTTTCTTTTTGATAGGAAGTTTCGGAATGCTTCCATGTATAGGTAATATACTGGTGTTAAATATAAGGTTAGTATTTGTGAAAATACTAGTCCTCCTACTACGGCTATACCTAGTGGGCGCCTTGTTTCTGAACCTGCTCCTAATCCTAATGCTATTGGTAATGTGCCCATTAATGCTGCCATTGTTGTCATCATGATGGGTCTAAATCTCACTAGGCAAGCTTGGTATATTGCATCGTATGGGCTTTTTCCTTCGTTACGCCTTGCAACTATTGCAAAGTCTACCATCATAATACCGTTTTTCTTTACTATACCTATTAGTAAGATGATGCCAATGAAGGAGTATACATTTAGTTCTACGTCAAATAATATTAACGTTAGTATGGCGCCGAATCCTGCACTCGGTAGTCCTGAAAGAATTGTTAATGGGTGAATGAAGTCTTCGTATAATATTCCCAAGATTAAGTATATTACGGCGATGGATACTATTAAGAGTAATCCTAAGCTTTGCGTTGATTGTTGGAACGCTTTGGCGCCTCCTTGAAATCCTGGTGTAATTGTTGATGGTAATATGGATGCAGCTAGTTTAGATATTTGTTGGCTTGCTTGATCGAGTGATGTTCCTGGCGCCAGGTTATATGATATTGTCGCACTAGGTATTTCTCCTAGATGACTCAGGGTAAGTGGTGTGACGCTTTGCCTGAAGTTTGCTACTGCGCTTAATGGTACTAAGTTTCCTGAACTGGAACGTATATATAATGATGAGATGGCACTTACATCACGTTGATATTGCGGTAATACTTCGAGGATAACTTGGAATTGGTCGGTCGGTGTATATATCAATGATACTTGTCCGGAACCAAAAGCACTTGATAAGGCGCCTTCTATTTGTGATGCTGTTACTCCTAATGTCGAAGCTTTATTACGGTCTATATCCACTTCAATTCGTGGACTACTTAATTCTAATGTACTATTTACATCCTGAAGTCCCGGTAACTTCTTCATTCTTTCTTCGAGTTTAGGGACATATTCAGCTAAAACTTTAGAGTCTAAACTTTGTAATGTGTATTGATATACTGCGTTGGTTTGCTGTCCTCCTATCGCTATTGCTGGTGGAGACTGCATTAATACTCGCAAACCTGGTATTTTGGAAACTTTTGGTCGCAGTTTTTGAATTATTTGGTCGGAATTTAGGCGCCGACTCGAGAATGGTTTTAATCGTATAATTATACGTCCACTATTTACTGACGCATTCGGACCTGCTGCACCGACTGTGGAATTTACTGCTAACACATTTGGGTCTTTGCGAATTATATCAACTACTGCTTGTTGGTGTTTCAACATCGCTTCGTAAGATATATCTTGCGCTGCTTTCGTGTTTGCTGTAATTTGTCCAGTATCTTGGGTGGGAATAAACCCTTTCTGAACGACTGTTGCTAAGTAAAACGTCAGTACTAAAATAACGAATGAAGTTATTAAAGTTAAGATGTGATATTTCAGAACTACTCTGAGAGTGGAAGCGTAAACTTTTTGTACTAAATCAAAACCCGACTCGAACGCGCGGTAAAATCGATTCGAGTTATTATGGTGTGACGTTAAAAACCGACTACACAGCATTGGGGTTAAAGAAAGTGACACAAACCCTGATACTAAAATTGCGACAGAGATAGTAACGGCGAATTCATGGAATAATTTCCCTAATATCCCACCCATAAATAGGATGGGGATAAATACAGCGACTAACGATAATGTCATTGATACTATCGTAAAGCCAATTTCTCTGGAACCTTTTAATGCTGCGTTATACGGTGTTTCTCCCATTTCTTGGTAGCGAACTATATTTTCCAGCACTACTACCGCATCATCTACGACAAACCCTACTGATAAGGTTAACGCCATTAATGAAAGGTTATCTAATGAGTAACCCGCTAAATACATTACTGCGAAGGTGCCTATTAAAGCGATGGGTAGTGCTAAACTGGGAATTACTGTTGCTGAAATGTTTCGCAGGAAGATAAATATTACCATCACTACTAAAGCAATTGTTAGTAGTAAGGTAAATTTTACGTCATCTACTGACGCGCGGATAGATTCCGAACGGTCGTAGAAAATTCCCATTTCAATTGCTTGAGGGACTTGTTCACGTAAAGTTGGCATTAATTCTTTAATTGCATCAACGATTGCTACTGTATTAGTATTAGGTTGACGCTGTATTGCTAAAACTACCGAAGGATTGCCATTATACGCATTAGAAGAATTGATATTTTGAATACTGTCTATAACCTGTCCTACATCTTCTAAACGTACTGCAGCACCGTTTTTGTAGGATACAATTAGTTTTCGATAAGCGGCAGCATCCTTTAATTGACCGTCTGCATTTACTATATAGCTTTTATATTTTCCTGAAAGTATACCCGTTGGTAAACTGACGTTTGCACTTTGAAGAGCAGTTTGTACTTGGTCGATACCAACACCACGACTTGCTAGCTCTTTTGGGTCTACTTGTACACGGACTGCATACTGTTTCGAGCCAAACACTTGTACTTGTGCAACTCCATCAACCATTGATATTGGTTGACCAACGGTTATTTCTGCATATTCATCGACTGTAGAAATGGGAAGTGTTTTTGAATATAGATATAAAAATAAGATAGGCGCCGCGCTTGGATTGCCCGACTTGCTGCCACGCTGCCCTTCCTGCATTGTCCTTGCTTCGTGCAGGGCCAGGCCTTCTGCCAGTGCGTGTTCGACCACTGGGCAGTCGTGCCAGGTGACCCCCTGGACCGCAGCGTAGTGCTGCGGCCGCTGGAGCCTGCCCCTGTTGCTGCGCTGGCTCGCGAGTTCTGTGTGAAGACAAGGCGGCGCAAGGGCATGAGTGAGGACGTGAGCGTGGCCAAGTTCTTTGATGACCCTATGCTGCTGGAGCTGGCCAAGCAGGACACGGAGTTCCAGCAGATGGCGTTCTAGCACGTGTTGTTATGCAATGTGTCTCATTATAATGAGTGCCGGGTGGCTCTTGTATGGATGTATGCTACAGGAGGTGGCGTTGTGGTGTGGCTGTTGCCAGGCAGATGCTTGTGTGCATTCTAGTCTTGCTGGAGGCTGGCCAAGCAGTGCGCACAGGGCGTCAGCAGATGGCGTTGTGTGAAGTTGTTCCTTCTGACATGGCAGTCGAAGGAAGCGGCAACTCTTGTGTGCAAGTGCTTGCATGCTGAGATGTCTATTCATGGTGTGTGTTGCTCGGTGGAGCCAAGCTAGCAGCAGACATGGTGTTTGCACTTGATCGTTTGTCCTGGCTGTTAAAAATGCATGCCTTGTTGGTGTTGTTCTACATTATGCTGGCTGCTGTGTGCAGCAGTTGCAGCCAAGCGGTTCTTGTGCCGTGTAGCTGGGCTGCAGCTGCCCGAAGTTTACACATGTATGGCCTTCCAGGCTGCCAGTAGCAGTGGGTGTCGCTGCTGGCTGCTGGCTGCGCTGAGGGTCGCGGTGCTCGGGCAATACAGCGTTGCTGTGGCATGTGAGCTTTGCTGTGGCAGGCCTGTGTGCGTGCTTTTGGGCCCAACAGCCCAGGGGTGGGGGAGGCAGGAGGCAACACATGGGCTCTGCCCACCCTGCCGCATGTCCGGCACGTTGTGCTTGGGCGCTTGTCATGGCCATCATGCATAGTGCCAAGCCATGGCCAGGTTCGCTGTGTATGGTTCTGCTGCCACAGTTGCGGTCAGCAGGTTGTGCAGCTGCTGTGGGGTGGCAGCAGCGCAGCAGCTTGATGTGTTGCTGCACAAGACCATGGTCTGCTTGTGTGCAGCTGTTGCTTAGCAGAATCTCCGCTGCTGTCGCTGTGTACAGGCATTGGCTGTATGTTTGCACTTGTACAGCTCCGCACACAGCTATAGCTCAGGATTTGGTTGCATACGTAGCACATCGCTGCATTCAGAGCACTGGTGTGAAGCCGCATCTGAGCGTGAGGTGGTGAGGGGATTGGCGGGATCTCAACTTGAGATAACACCCCGAGCAGTATGAGGGCTCACGCCTCGCGTCTGCCGTTTTGGGGGGACTCTTCCAGTAATAGACTTTTGACAATTCGGATCCTGGCTACCAGCGGCGCGCATGCGTGGGAAGGTTGTGATGTTATTGGTAAGGCGTCTTACAACGGCGACAACCAATTGGAACTGTGCAGCAGCTACCCACCTGACCTTGCAGCTACCTTGCCATCTTTGCAACCTGATGAACCAATCCATGCATTATGCTTAGGCGCAATAATCCCCAGCCTTACTTGGCTCGAAGCCGGGCGCCAAGCTTGCACAGATCCCAAGTTCCCTGCCGGCCACTGCGCCACACTGCTCCAACTGCTTGCAGCGGCTGCTCCAGCTGGGGTAGCGAGGCTCACGCAACGGCATCATGCCGCAAGGCTTGCAGGCTGAAAACGGTGTGCTGCACCGTGCACACGCGAGTGCACACTTTGACAGCCGCCGTGCTGCAATTGCACGTGAGGCCTTCCTGCTACCATGGCATTGCTGAGATGGCACTGCCATTTGGCAGCTGCTGCACAACCTGCGGACAGGCTGTACAAGGCAATGTACGAAGACGTGACAATGAGGAAGTGCTCCTAGCAAACACAGGATGCAACCAGCATGCAAGCCCCACACATAATCACCTTTGTGGGCACAACAAGGCAGACAGTCAACAGCAAACTGCAAAGTGCACTGTACCGCGCTCACCTTGCTGTTGAGTGTCA
>NZ_JBXXZH010000162.1:0-21631 GCF_059640475.1 Calothrix sp. CBUCES-K 9914 | reverse complement strand
CAGGCTACGCTTGGAATCTGCACAAGATTGTGCACGTCAAAGTCACAGGAAAGTGACAGGGTGATGTCGGGTGTGGCGCGGGTTCAGCTCTTGTTTACAGTTTGGTGCAGCTCGACAGCGGGCGGGTGCTGGGCTGTGCATGCTTGCCTGCTTGCATGCATGGTGTCTCGGCAAGTGTGGTTACGGCTGTGCTTTGGCTGCATCTCTACATGCCTGCCCTAGCACCCGTCCACTGCTAGACCTTCACATCTCCCTGCTTTGTCAATGACGGCAGGTGGTGTGTTTTTTTGTTGTCATCTGTTGTGCTAGAGTGAAGCGTGTAGGAGGGGAAGGGGCTGTTGCATGTGCGGAGGATGGCAGCCCGACATGCAGCCATAGATCTCGTGTGCTGATGATATTACTCTCTAGAGTTAAAGACTCATGCATGCGTCATGATGTGTTGACTTCAACATGTCCATCACGTTGTCTTGCAGCGTATGACGGGCTGGTGTGTGCTAGTGTGTTGCTTTAGTGTGTGTGGATACGCATATCCACGCAGGCTATCAGCACACTGCCTTGAAGCAAGCTTCATGGCATGCGTTGGCGTCAGTGCGTGTGAGTATGCAACAGTGCGAAGTGCTGAACAGAATATACGGTCTTATTTGTCTGGCAGCGGTGCTGCCCGCAGACAACAAGGGAAACTACTAGTACGCGATGACCACCTGCATCAATTGTGCAGATGATCAAATGAACAACCCCATGTGTTGTTTGACTGGCTCCCGCTGCATCTGTGATGTGATGCTTGGCCGTCGCCGTGTGTGGGGCGCGTCTGGTGTGCTGTGTTTGCTTCTTCTATCATGCTGTGCTCGTACAGTCTGATTGCTGGCGCTGTTTCGCATGATTTGGGCCGAACAACCACAGCACGTAGTATGGCTCAAAAGTGCCATGCGTGTGTGCTGCTAGCGGCAGCGTATTCGAGTGTTGTCACATTCGCGCTGTTTGGCCTGGCCTGACCAGATTTGACCAGGTCAGCTGTGCGCTGCCAGAACAGCATGCTGCGCGTATTCAGCAGGGATGCACCAGCAGGGGTGCACCGGATTTGGGCACAGATCTGCAGTTGGGTTGAGCTGGTGGTATGAATGACGCAGGACTGCAGCATTGTGTTCTATGGACGTACTTTGGAGGGATTATTTCCCTTGAGCCTTGCTGCGGGGAGGCACATTTGCATCTCATGGATCGGCTGGCAATACGATCAGCCCAGCTTAGAACACTTGGGTATGCCTGGGTGGTGGTGTGAGCATGCCGTGATGTTGTCCATTGCCATATCTGCTGCCAGATGGTGTGGTTGCTTCGCTCGCGTACCAAAGGACGCAGCTATGCAGCTGCAGGGGAAGGGAAGAGGTGCATGCACAGTTGTCTTGTACATCATGAGTTGAGCATGCGTTGGCGCACTAGCAGACGCCCTCTTAGCAATAGAAGGGGTGTGCCTCGTCAGCTACGCAGATTTCACCACAGATAGCCATGCATGCACAGACAGCTTGTGGCGTGCCTTGCGGCATGTGCGCCCAATGTATAGTAGTGTGTTGCGGGTGCACGCATGCAAGACTTGGCACACAAGCAGACACAGCTGCTGTACACATGCAGTGCGAGCAGCAGCATGTAGGCGCGGGTTTTTCTGCCGGGTCCTGTGCAGTTTCAGTTTCTGGCTCCTGAGGGTGGTGTTGCCTGTGCTAGCGGTGCTGTTCTACGCGGTTGGGATACTGTCTCGCCTTGCCTGACATGTTATATCAAAAGTGTGGATGTTGAAGGAAGGTGCTAATTGGTTGACTTGCATACACACTGTAGCATCGTTGCCTCACTGCTTGACTTGCTGCTTGAGGCCGGCCCGTTGTCACTGCCAGCAGCTGTGCAGCACTGTCTGAGCAAGGTGACGAGCACTGCATGTCTTGGACTTTCCACGTCGCATACCACACTGCAGCAGAGCTAGCTTGTTACAGTGGCCGACGCGTCTTTTTCATGGCGGGGACTGCTGCGGGTGCATCAGAAACCGTGGTTTGCTTTAGCTGCACTGCTACGGTTCCTGCGTTGCAGTGTTGTTGCTGGGGACCGACTGTGCTTTTGCGGCAGGCGTTCGAAACCTGCTGTGTGCGCAGGAGCAGGGAAACTTCAATTTCCGTGCAGAGCGAGCTGTTTCAGAACCGGCTCTGTGCACTCTGCCTGCATATGAGGATGCCTCTTGTTACTGCAGTCTTGGCACCAAGATGCACCAGACACCGTGGTATGCTTTGGATGCACTGCTGCGGTTCCTGTGCTGCTGTGTTGTTGCTGGCGAGCAGCTGCACAGCCGTGCACTCTGCCTGCTGCATATGAGGATACATGGCCCTTGTTACTGCAGTTTTGGCATTGGGATGCACAGGCGACGCTGTGTACTCGCTTTGTATGGAGGGGGGCACAATCACACTGCAGGCTGCTTGGTACTTGCCTGCTTTCCGACCGTAGCTTGCAGCAGCAGGAGCCCTTTTGTGCAGCAGCGTCGCTTTTGCAGCACAGCACTGCGCTGCTGCTAGTGTTATTATCTCTGTGGAGCCAGTTTTGCATACTTGTTGTGGCCAACTTGAAGGCAGTGGTGGCATGCCTGATGACCCATGTACAACTTGTCCATTGTGCAGAGTTGTTGCTGGGGCGAGTCCTTGTAGATGCGGTGCGTACTTGCCGTTTGTGATGTGATGATAATGATGGCATGGCCAGGGGTCTTTCGCGCTGAATGACAGCTTGCTGTGGCGTTTCTGCAGCTGGGTTCTATCGTACTACACAGGGGACTTGTGGCACTAGTGCATTGACCGCTGCTTGCACATACTTGCGTGCATGGTTCCAGCCTGGCGATTGCTATGTATATGTGAATGTTGGGCTTTGTTTGACAATGCTTGCGAGCATGCATGAATGATGACGCAACACGCATTAGCTGTGGACACCTGGATTTCCCGCATTGCACCGCATTGAACCTTGTAAAGCATTGCAGCGCTTCGCAGCGCAACACATAGGACGATCACTGCACAGTCATCAACACGCACACTGCTGCATGCGTTTTGTGGCTTGAGTATCTTTGCTCTGTCTGCAGCTTCGGGGACAATGGCAGCATGCGTGCATAATGCACCATGCATTTGCCCGGCTGCATGTGTCATACTACTAGCAGAGGTATGCTACACTGTAGCCCACTTGTTGCTCTTGGTGTGCAACACTATGGGATGGGATGCGTATGTACTTCTGTGCTTCGCCTGATTTGCTGCTGCTTGACTTGGCGCCCCTGAGCAGCACAGTGCACGGACTGATGACTGATTACCACCACAGATTGCACTCCACAGAAGGACGTAAGCATGCTTGAAGCGATTTGATTGCTACCTGTATGCACTTGACATCACAGCCAGCCAGGGTTTTGCTGTCTTTCCCGGTGTGTATCAGCGCTGTGCATGCATGAAGCGGCTGTTGCACATGCTGCGTTCGAACACAACTATGTGTTGCAACATATGCTATAACACAAGCAGTCCAGCAGCAGCCGACAACGGAGTTGCGCACCTTAGCACTGGAGATCTGTTGGTGGTGTCGCCTCTGCACATGATGTTAATCACCGTGTCATTTAGCATGGCGGAGCACCATGTTGCACGCTTGCATTTACGCCCTCGGCGTCAACCTTGTTTGATTTATAACAGTAGGTATCAGGCGGCGGCGTTTTTGGCATTGTGGGTGGCCCCTGGTCTATGCACTGTAGGTTCTGTTGCACCGGCACACCACACTCCCAGCGATACAGTTGGCCACTACGCACATTCAGCGCAGTTTGCTTGCCTTTGGCTGGTAGCTGTGCGTAGACTGGTTGCAGCTGTGGTGTCAGGCTTGCAAGGCCACGGTACTTCTACAGTTGTGATAACATATGTGCGTGCATCTGCTTGGCATCGTTGTTAGCCGTCACTCCAGGCTCCTTCTTTTGTGACGCACTGATGAGCATTCAGCATTGTATTGCATGCATGCATGCAGTACATTGGTGTAGGTGCATGTGATGAGGAACTACTTGCAGTTGCCGTGCGCACAGTGTGTGCACCATCCTGTGCAGCAGGCCTGGTTTTCCCCTTTTCCTGCTTTATGTGCGCGCCTGACGACCGTGCAGATGTGGCTTTTCGATTTAAGCACTTAATGCCATGCAGAAGTTGATGGATTATGCAGTATGCTTTGTACACACTCTGCATTATACAAATCGTGGACGCCTGCAGGATCCTGCTGCTTAGCTTCTGGCAACGTTGAATCTTTACGTTGTCGTGCTGCTATTTGATACAACAGATCTAGCCGGGCCAGGTGTGCACAATCGCTGCTGTGTCTGTCCCCTCTTGCTGCTGTGTTGATCCCCTCTCGCTGCTAAGGGGCTGTCCTCCAGGACATATGCAGTGGATGATGTCTTGTTTTCCTATAATAAAGCGATTGGTGTGCGCTGCAAAGTTGATTGGGGTTTGCTCCCTCTGTCCAGCATGTGACTGTGTAGCATGTGCTTGATGTGGCTCTGCACAATCTGCCCAGCAGTTCAATCATGCAGGTAACAATCCCTTTTGGGTGCATCTCTGCGAACATCGTTAGCCTTGGCTGTTCGGTGTGGGCACAGCTGCTGTGTATTGGGGGCCAGGTGCACGCTCCTGCTTTAGAAGGTGGCATGTTCCACAGAGGAGGCCAACGCAACACAGCGCGCACAAGCAGCGATGTGCACAGCCTGTTACTTTGTGCGTACGATTGAGTATCAGCGGGCGTCATGCTGCCATCGTTTGGCAGTGCTTGCATGATGAGCTGTAGCGGTACTGCCTAATATGTGTTATAACACACCGGTACTGCCTATCATGTGTTACAGCACACCTAGTAGCACAGCAGCTTGGTGACTTTGCAGTTGTCGACACAGCCTTTGCGCGACAAGCCAGTAGCACACCTGCCTGCCAATTGGTGCAAGACTTGTTTCAACGCGAAGCTGTAATTTTGGAAGAGTTAGGTAATAGTAATAATCGGATACCCAAGCTATATGCGTATTTTTCCGAACAAGGTTTGTTCTATTTAGTTCAAGAGTACATTCAAGGTCAAACTCTCACGCAAATGGTGGACTCAGGTGGCGCCGTAAATGAAACGGTAGTGAGAGAGATACTTAAAAACTTATTATATGTTCTTAATTTTGTTCACAGTCGAGGAATTATTCACAGAGATATTAAGCCGGATAATATAATTGTACGCTCATCTGATAATATCCCCGTATTAATTGATTTCGGCGCCGTTCGCGAATCTGTCGGCACAGAATTTAACTCAAAGGGTCATCCAGTAACATCTAAAGTTATTGGTACACCTGGATTTATGCCCGCAGAACAAGCCGCTGGGCGACCTGTATTTAGCAGCGATATATATAGTCTAGGCGTAACGATGATTTACTTGCTCACAGCGAAAACACCCTTGGAGCTACAAACAGATGCTCGAACAGGAGATATTATTTGGCATCAATACGCAATGCATGTCAGCCCAAATTTGAGAATGATTCTTGATAAAGCCATAGCATATCATCTCAATGAACGCTATGTAAGTGTAAAAGAAATGATTGATGCTTTGGAGAACAACTCAGTTCCACCTATACCAAATCGAAATACCGCTCCTCAACCACAATTACAACAATTAGTAGGTGGAGGTGGCACATTTAATACATATATTCCAGTACCACCAGAAATCCAAGGTTGGAACTGGGGAGCTTTTCTCATGGCTGGAATATGGCCATTTTCAAACAAAGTTTGGATTGGATTATTGTCTTGGATACCAATTGTTGGTTTCGTGATGCCATTTATTTTAGGCGCCAAGGGAAACGTTTGGGCATGGAGAAGTAGGCAGTGGAAAAGTTTAGAAGATTTTAAAGCACACCAAAGAGCATGGACTATTGCTGGTAGTACTATGACGGGCATATATGCCTTAATATTTATTTTTGCTCTAAGCATCCCATCATCACCGGAGACAGAAACTACATCGCCGAATACAGCAATAAGACCTGAAGTTCCTATTACACCGACCCCATCAACTACACCTACAACCGAAGCTCTTAAAATTCAAGAAGTTGTCATAGATAATCTGAAAAATTACACATACAAAAATAATTTATTTTCAATTAATGCTCCCCAAGGATGGACACTTAAAGATACCAGCGAGCCAGGAGAAGCAATTGTAACGTGGTTAGATAAAACAGAAAACGGTGCATTTCAAGTCAACGTCTTTGAAGTGAACGATAAAAGAACACAGCAACAACTTAGTGATATGTTACAAAAAGTTGTGAAAAAGCGTTTAGAAAACAAAACAGCCCCTCAAATCTTTAAGCCAGTTTTCTTCGACGGTGGATACGTAAGAATAGTTTGGACTTATAATTACGTTTTAGAAGGAAAGACAGCCGAATTTACAGGTAATAGCTTTATTGTCCAAAGAGGTAAGAAAATATCAATTTATCAATACATTATACCGAGTCAGCAATTTGACAGCTTATCACCGACAATAAAAGAAATCCTTGATAGTTATAAAGTTGACTCACAGGCGCCATTACCTTAAACACATAACTTGAGCATAGTATGTAAGGTGGGGTGGGCAGTGCCCACCAAAGGTTGATATTATGCTTTACGAATTTTTTCAATAGCATCTAGAGTTTTTCGTACCATTTCTGTCTCGCCATCCTTTTTAAATAAGTTTGCAGCGATTTGTAAATCAGAAATAGCTTCTGGTTTACTTCCTAAAGCATGGTGAGTTAGACCTCTAAAGAAATAGGCATAACTAATTGAAGTGTCTAAACTAATACCTTGATCTAAATCAGCTTTTGCTTGTTGATACTTTTCTAACTCAAAATTAGCAAGACCTCTACCAACATAAGCATATTGATTTTTTGGCTCAGTTTCAAGTACTTTACTAAAAGCTTTAACGGCGCCTGCATAATCATTAGATTGTATTAAAGCAAAACCGTTTTCTAAATTACTATTAGTTTTCTGATTCTCTTTAGCTAAATTGGGAGTTATCGCTACAGGGGTGACTAATTTGATTAAATGTGGTTTACGAGCAGCATCTGCATGAGGAACAGATACTGTCAACCCTAGTAAAACTAAAGCAGATGCTAAAGTTTTTAATCTTTTCATTTTACTCTCTCCAATAAAAATAACCACAATGGTCGCGCGTAGGAAATGTGAAAAAATAGAAGCACCCCAAGGTTAAATTTGTTACCTGCAATATAAACACTCTATGGTGTTCTACTTAATATATACTTCTGAGCATAAGTAACTTATGCAATAATTTAGAAAAATTTTCTTGTGGGGTGGGCTTTCTCTTGCCCCGCCCATGTTTGAAACGGGCAAGGATGCCCGTTCCACAATAGGTCAAATTTAATTTTTGGAAGTCCCTTATATCCCTTACCTATGCTTGCCGAATATCAAAAGCAAAGGGGGGTAAAGTCACCTCTACACCTTCAGCAATGCTCACACTCGCGATAAACTTCTCATCCCAATCTCCAACAACACGGGTATATAAAAACGATTCAGTTTGGTCTTCATCGATTTCTTGTTCAACCAAAATTTGAGTTTGATCACTAACTCTTAGTTTCAGATTATAAGGTAAAATATTAGCCTCTGTAGAACCCAGAATTAGCAGTAAGCTCCAAGAATGATTATCAGATGGTAAATCCCATGCTGCTGCGTACACTCGTAGACGTAGACCAGCTAAAAGAAAATTATTATATCCACACCTTGCAAGCGGTGATATTTCTATTCCTTTAGCTTGTAGTTGTGTAGTAATGGCGCCAAATTCTTCTTCAGGACTTCGCATTGTTGTTCTAAGGGGCACCAGTTGAGGTAACAGTGTCCAAGAAAGCGCGCGTCCCACTTCATCTATTTCATTCCACAACCAGCGTCCCAAATTGATGGCAGGTTGAGTAATAATTTTGAGTGTATCTCGTAAAGATATGATATTAGAAGCAGTATTATAAGATGTTTGTAGTTTATATATCCATTCAATCAATTCAGGGGAATTTAAAACAGCACTTCCTTGTTCCCAGCTTAACACTTCCCATATTTCACGTTCTGGCGCCTGTAATTGAGGTAATAATTGTATAATTTGACTTTCCATCGCTGCTAATAGTTGTTTGTTTTCGCCTGAAATAGCAGGGAGAGTAATTGCTTGTGGTTCTAACGCGCGTAAATACAACAGCAAACGATTCAATTCTGTGTCAAACCAAGTTAAAGGAATTTTATATGTCCAGTCAGGTTCAAGAATAGATTGTTGTGCAAGATTTTCGATGAGTTGAGGGTAACTAATAAATCCCCTAACTATACCGCGTTCCTGTTCTTCTAAAACTTCTACTAATATGTAAAAGTGGGGGATAAATTCTGGTGAATCGATAGCTAACCTTGATATTGGTATTTGTTCATCAAATAAACTACCAATTGTAGTCAAAGCCACTTTAAAATTACCAAGTTCTAAATTAGTAACAGTTGGAAGAATGTTTGCGAGCGAAGGTTTAGCAATTGTTGATTTTTCCCAGTTAACCTTAAGCTGACTATCGCGTTCTTCAATCCAGTTTTTGAACGTAAATAATCCTAAAGCATTAATGTAAGTTTGCCAAGTTCGGTCTTCATTTGGAATATGGTTGCTAAATTCAACTGCCTGATTTATGTCAACCGCATCAATAGTTATAGATTCAACTGGTAAGCGTTCAAATTCAAGTGGAAGTAAGTTATTCATAATTTATACCTGTTGTTTACTGGAAGTATTACTTTAGATATATTGTTAATATATATTTGGTAAGTATATAATTTATTTATTCATGGTTTTGAAACTGAAGACTGGAACTGACGACAAAGGCTTTCAGAAAAAACACTTGGAGTCGAATTAGTTTGTATATTTACAGCTTCGATTTCTGAAGAAGATATGACATTAGTAATTTCTTCATTAATTACTGAAGTTATTCGCATCTCTAAATTTTCTAGATTTGAGACGCTAGAATACTGCTTTGCTAAACTAATTACAGACTCTTTTAATTTTATCATCATTGAGTGTTTCACATCGGCACGTAAATCTCCAAGTTTCAATAAACGAGAAACTGCATCTTGCGCGCGTAACCCTAGCTGTTGTGCAATTACACCCATTGATAACCTTTGACAGTGAAATAAAGTAAGTGCAATTAAGTATTGCGACGCTTTATCAGCATTTTTCTTCTTTAAATATTCAAAACGAGCTTTTATAACTGCATTTAAAGCATTATCTAGACAAATTAACATTTGTAAACGATAATTTTCTAAAAAATCTTCTGTTTCATCAGTATTTGAAAGCACATTTTTAGGATTAGAAGTCGAAAACTGCTCAATCAATGTAAAATTGTTTTCCAGCTTTTCATCTAATGAATCAGTAAACACTTTACCACCTCTTGCATAAATTCGATATTCTCGCAACCTAGCAGCAAGATTTTGTAATTTACTTAATGCAGTCTCAATAGATACACTATATATTCCTTTTGTTGCTATCACTTCAGTAATTTCACGCAATTGTGACTCAGTTGGCGCCTTGCATCTTCCCACACTTTGTTTATCATGGCGCCTGCGAAACCGTTCAGCACGATAAACCTTGTGATATGCTTCTAGTAACATATGCGCTTGTTGAATTTCAAATTGAGTCAATCCATGAAAGCTACCTAAAATATCTTGTAACTGCTTAGTTTTAGTATCATTAAGTATTGCCCAGTCGCTGATTAAATACAATCCACGCTGCAATAAAAATTGATTGATTTCATTATGATGCCTGACCTTGCGATTTGTCCAACTACTTAGACTGCTTTTTTCAATATCGAATGATTCTAATATTTCTCTAGCAAAGCAATGATGTTTAATCAATGGTGGAAAAGTGCCATCATCATTTAGAACATAAGTTAGTAAATCACGATGAGTAAAACCGTAAAAAGTACCAAAATCTTTCTCTAGCTTCAAACAAGCTTTTTCGATTTGCCAAGAAATAAAACACAGTAAACAGCGTTGTACTAGTAATCTATCTTGAAAAGCAGAATTTCGATAGAATTTAAGCAATTGTCTCTGAATTTCTATATCTGAAACTTCATTGATATTTGTTGTATCAATATAAGCAGCAAAAAAGTCCTTCGCCATCGGGATTTCTTGGCGAATACAAATTTTCGTGTCCAGCGATACTAAAGTCCAATATTCTCTAGCCATTACTTTTTGGTTTTTACTCAAACTATCTCCACAACTTTTCTGTCTCAATAACTTATAGTTCTAGGAGACTTGAAGATATGCATCTTTGTTGCCCAATCTACGGGACGTGGATATTTTTTCATCGTTGTTAACATGGCAGTACGCAATGCTGCTGCCTTATCGGGATTTTTGCGTAAATTAGTGTAAAATTCAGTCATTAAAAATTCTGTGGATTTATCGTCTACTGCCCACAGGGAAACGACGATACTAGGAACACCAGCACTGATTAAGGAACGAGATAGTCCAAGAATTCCATCACTTGTGATTCTTCCTTGACCAGTATTACAAGCACTCAACACAACTAGTTCAGCGTTTAGCTTCATGTTTATTATTTCTAGGGATGTGAGCAAGCTTTCTTTGTTATCAACAGATGGAGCAAGTGCTATTGCCCCTATTGGAGCAGAGGAATTATCGTCTGTAGTTACTGTACCTAGTAATCCATGTGTTGCGAAGTGAACAATTCTGGATTTAAGCATTTTTTCTACAACGACTGTTTTAGTTGCTTGGTTTCCAATAAGTGGGTTAGTATTAAACAACTGAGCAACTGCTTTTGCTTCTCTCTCTGCTCCAGGTAGACTAGGTAATTGAATAGCCTTTACGTTAGAACCACCTATTTCAATATCAATAGATGCGTTATTATCAGGGTCTTTATCCAGCATTTGTTGAAGTATATAACGTAATTTTTCTACATTTCTGCTTAATTCCAAAGTATCTTCTGTCGCAGTAAATACGGTCGGCATAGTGGGATTTCCAATCACCAAGATATCGTTGTAATTATTAGTTTGTTTTGAGAGTTGCTGTCGCTCGTGAGTAAAAGGAAGTACTTGGATAGCAGGAGCAGTGATAATTGTGTGTTTTTCTATTAAGTACTTACCGTTATTATCTTGCAAAGATGGAAAAGGTATTAAAAATAAAGATTGATGAGGAACGAATATTACATGTTGATTGGGGTCTTTTGGTAATAAATTAGCGATAGGCTGAATTAATATTTTATGAAGTTTTTGCAATCCTTCTTTCTGTTGAATTATTGTTTTAGAGCTAGGATTATAATTTAGTTGCAAACCACGAAAATCTCCGGCACCAATAGATTTACGAATATCAACAATATAATCTGCCAAAGATTCTGGACAAACTTTTTCTTTACATTCCCATAATGGTTGCAGGTCAACTTGTTTAAATATTACTTCTCCTGTAGGTTTAATGACCCAAATAAAAAGCTTTGATTCACGATTTAAATCGCTTTCGTCTTCAATTACTGTATATTGAACTAAGGTAGCGTTCTGTTGTTTAGCAATTTGCTTAACTTTTTCGATAGAAGGTGGAGCAATAGTAGGATTCGTTGCGGTAACTGCTCTAAGATTTTCTTTAGTTAGTAGTTTTGCGAAAACCCTCGCGCGTCCTTGCTCAGAAACTTCTAACGCTTCATTATATTTATTTGCTTTTACGAGAATACTTTCTAATAAACGATAGATTCTCGCCAAATCATTAAAATATGCAACTCGATAAAAATCATTATCGCCTAAAAGTTCTAACTGATTTTCCATTTTAGAAATTACAGTACGAATTACTTTTTCAGCTTCATCAATTTGATTTGCTTTCAGTAAATAAATGCCGAGATTTCTAAGGGTATTAATTTCTCCAGATTGGAAATTTTGTTTTTGAAATATTGTGAAAGAGCGTTGAGCATAGTCAATAGCTTTGGGATAATTGCCTAAATTATAATACATTTTACCCAAATTAGAGTAGGCAGAAGCTTCTCCTTGCCAATCTTGAGTTTGTCGTGCCAAATTTAAGCGTTGTTCATAATAGTAAACTGCTTTTTTAGAATCGCCTAAAACATTGTATGCATTAGCCATATTTCCTAAAAGCACCCCTTTAATTTTATAAGATTCAGCTATATTTTTTTGAACAATATTTAAACCTTTTTCATAGTTTTCAATTGCTTTTTTGGGATTACCTAATTCAATATAGACTGGACCAAGGCTATTGTAAATTAATGCTTGATGTTCAAAATCATCAAAAAAATCTGCGGTTAATAATGCTTTTTCGTAATTATCAATTGCCCTTTGATAATCCTTTAACGCAAAGGATGTCAATCCAATCTCATACAAAATTTTTGCCTCACCGTTAGCATCTTTTATTTTTATATAAATTGACAGTGCTTTTTGGTAAAACTGCAATGCAGCTAATAGTTTACCTTTATCATGTAGTTCAATACCTTGCCTCTGTAATTTTTGTGCTTCTGATTGTAGACTTAATTCTTTGCGAGCATTTGAAGCTTTTTTAGAGAATTCTTGAGCTTTTTCATGCTGTCCTAGTTTTTTATATACTAAACTCATTTTGTTAAAACTTATTTCTTCTCCTTCTTTATCGCCTAATTTTCTTTGAATATCTAAAGCTTGCTTATAAACTTCTAGAGCTTTGGTATATTGTTCTAGTTTTATATGAACATCTCCCATATTAGTGAGAACTATTGATTCTTCTAAAAGAGCGCGAATCTCCTTAGTAATCACCAAAAGTCTTTGAAATATCTTTAAAGCTTCTTGTAGTTGATTATTTTTGAACTGTTCAATACCTAACTTATGAAGCCGTATTGCTTCTTTTCTGCGTTCTTGTTTTGTTTGGGACTGCGCGTAAGCGGGTTCAACGATTTGCGTGATAATTAGCAAGGGTAAACTAAACGATAGCAGCAGACACATTACAATCAATCTTTTCATTGTTTAATCCTCCAGCAAATTAATAATTTATAATTTATTCTTATTTTGTAGGGTGGGCAGTGCCCACCTTACTTTACTACTTCAAATGTAATCGTCATCACAGCTAGTTTCTTAGTATCAGCACCGTTAACACCAGAGGGTAGCTGTATTGTTTCGGAATTATTTCTGCTACGAGTAGTTCTATCTAAGTCATCGAGTAAACTGTTGGTTAAATTTAAAAATTCGTCTCCGGTAACAGTTGCTATTAAACCACGTTTATTAAGTCCTCTTTCAGTTGCTAAGGTTTTTATAATGTCAACAGAACCAGTTAATGGAGCAGTACTGGCAATAACAAGTACTTCTGCAAATCCTAATGGTTCAACAATATTGATGGTTGTCTCCCTATGTTCGGGGTTGGGAACTAATATTTCTTGTCCTGCTTCTATGGACACGGCGCCTTCTAACCTATCGTAAGGAAAAATAATATCCATTCCCCCAGCATTATCCACACCTAGAATATTCAGGTAAAGCGGTATTGATTCAAAATTTGTAACTTTGAAGGTAATTTGTTTTCCCACAGGTAATTTTGGTATAACTGAGCTAAAATTAGTTAAATTAATTCCTGTATTTTTTCTACCACGAGTTGTAAAAGCCTGTGCAACGGTTTTTTTACTATCAGTAACAATCATCGAAACAGCTACATTTATTTGTGATGTATTGGTGTTGCCTAATGCTTGTTTAATAACTCTTGCTGCAAGAAATGATTTGAGTTTCGGTTGCAAGCGTTGAACTGCGGCGCCCACTGTTTCGTTTGAAGAACCAAAAGAACTGGCTATAATTGCATCTGAAGTAGGTAAGAATAAACCAAAGCTACCAACAGCAGGTAAATCTGATATACGTTTTTGCTTTAATTCCTTATACTTGGTTTGAGTCATACGACCAAATATATATTGCACTTCCTGTTGTCTTAATGCTACTGCTTCGATGCGAGGTATAGCTTGTAATGCTTGTTTTGCTTGTGCAATAGTACTACTATCAAGCGAAGCATCATCAAGTCCTATTTTCAAACTGAAATTTTTAGGAACAGCACGAACACGTTCTTGTAAAAGCATTCCTGTATTTAATTTTGTTAGCGCGCGTCCCGTATTGAGTAATTTACCCTTAGCAGCTAATCCATTACGAGAGTCAATTTGTACTTGTCCTTGTTTCTTGCCTTGGCTATCTACAACTGTTAAAATAGTATTGGCGCCATAAGCTTCGATATTTTGTAAATTTACTCCACCTAACCATAAATCTACTTCGTTGCCATTAACTAAAGTAACAACAGCTTCGGCTGGAATAGGTTTAATTGGTAAAAAGAATATTGGAGAGTTAGGATTTTTTACATTAGCTTCAACTTCTAGTTCTTGAAAACCTCGGTTCTCAAATGCTAACTTAGAAACATTCTGACTTACAATCTCAAAAGTTTTTTGAAAAGACTCACTACGATTTTGCAACCAAAGGTATTGAGTCAAGCTCGAAGTAAAAGCTCCAGCACTAACATTACCAAATTTACCATCCAAAGCAAGTTGGTCACGTTTTGCAGCAGTGATTACAATACCCTTAGCAACATTTTTTCTACGTTTATCAATAAATTCTGCTTGTGAAAGCCCGGTTTGTGATAATAATTTACGTTGTTCCTCATATTCTGCGGGACTAGGTAAGAAACTATCTTTATAATCGCGCGAACGCACAATAAAATTACCCCGTTTTGCACCTCCTGAGTGACAACTATCTAGCACCACAGTTACGTTTTCTGTTTTTAATGCGTACATAAGTAAAAACAGCGTATGTCCCATGATATCTTGTACTACTCCACCATCCGCAGGCAAAGAACTATCGATGGGGACAAGGGTACTATTAAGTCCATCAGGCATATCTTTGTCTCTATCTTGTACCCGTGACCCATGACCAGAAAAGTGAAATACTACTACATCTCCAGGTTTAGCTTGTTTAATTAAATGCTCATTAAACGCTTGTAAGATACCTTGGCGTGTAGCTTGTGCATTGGTCAAAGTCAAAATATCTTCTTTATTAAACCCAAAGCGATGAGTTAATAACTCTCGTTGTAGTGCAACATCGTTAAGGCACCCCCATAGAGGTGTAATATCATTTTTATATTCATTGATTCCTACGAGTAAGGCTAGCTTACGGGGTGTACTTTGCGACAAAGCTTTTGCGTAACGTTGGCTCTGGTGTATTATATCAAGCTGGCTAATAGCCATTGTGAAGGCAGTAGAACCAGCGAATTGTAAAAATTGACGACGTTTAATGTAAGGCATGGCAATTTTAGATTTTGAATTGGCATTACCGCGTAGATGCAAAAATCTGTAACGCGCGTTAAGCCTGTGATGTTGAACCACAGGCTGTGTTTAGAGTAAGTTAAGTTAAGTTAAGTTAAGTTAGAATATATTAAATTGACTTAGCTAATTTCTTTAATTAAGTCAAGTGCATCTTTAGCGTCATCAGTTTTTCCTTGCTTCTGGTAAAGGTCAGCAGCAGTTCGCAAATCAGAAATAGCTGCCTGTTTGTTTCCTAGATAACCTTGGCTAATACCTCGCCAGTAGTACGCATGAGCATATTGTGGTTCAAGTTTTACAGTTTGATTTAAATCAAGAAGTGACTTTTGATATTGCTTGAGATGAACGAGAGCAAAGCCTCTACCAAAATAAGCATAATGTAATTTAGGATTAATTTCTATCGCTTGGTCAAAATCGTTAATTGCGGGCTGATAATTTTTTGAACCGATGTAAGCAAAGCCCCGTATAACATAAGCTGAGAAATTTTTAGCATCAATCTTTAGGACTGTATTACAATTCTCAATAGCTTTATTATAGTCTCCACTTCCTACATTTTCGGACGCTGTATCTAACAGTTTTTCGATGTTATTAGTATCGCTATCTGAATTAGAAGCAGGTGCCTGTAGTGGTTTTGTCTGTGCTAAAAGTAAGGTTTCAGACTTGTACTGGTCGAGAGCAAACACTTTGGGGCTGGAAACGACGGCACCTAATAGTACGATACCAAGAGTTAATGTGAGTTTCTTCATTGGACTTAGTTTTTGGTGAAAGATAAATGTAACTATTTTTGTCTCTTACCTATATATATTTCTGAGGGACGAGAGGTTATGCAAAATTTTTCATACTAAAAGCTGCTTGTTGGGTGTAGGATAGGTTAATTACGGGGAACATAATTCCTTATTTTTAATAATTTCCGCGCGCAATTTAATTAGCTCAGGTGAAGGGTTTTTGACGGAGAAAGCTTGTTGTAATGCGTCGGAGGTCAACTGAGGTTCTTGGTTTAAGAAGTATTTGGCTTTCTTTAACGCAATAGTTTCTGCATTTGCTTGCTTTGCTCTCTCTTGTTGTTCTAGTTTTATTAATTCATTGGTGATACGCTGTCGCTGTTGGGGTTCCATAATTTTAAATTGGATATTTGCTTTCCATGACTGTTCGCTAGCTATTAACCAACTGTAGGTTTTGGAAGGTTCTAAAGCTTTCTCTATGTAAGTTGCATGTGTTTGTCCTTCGACATTTTTAGTCCAAAAAGGTTGAGGACTAGCTGGAGAAAGTCCTATTTTCTTTAAGTTACCTTGCCATACTAAAAATGGACGGTCGCTCCATATTGTTTCGTTAAAGTTTGGAGTGATGATACAAATATCATTTATGATTGGACGCGGGGCGCCTTTACCTGTTCCTACAGGAGGTTTTCTGTTTACAATGCTCTTCCAAATACTTTCCCAAGAAAAATCTGCTTGCGTTGAGGGGGTTTCAGCATGAGATACTTGATTTAATGGACTAATAACACATCCAACTGCAATCACCGACAACGCGAAGCCTGAAAACATTAATTTATAATTATTCATACACTTTTTTCCTTACAAGAGCGGGTAAGCAATACATCCACAAGGTAAATGTTGGTAAAAACCAAGGTAAAATAATCGCTACTGCTGATAGATATATTTGTAGACTAATTAGTCCATAAATTCCTGTGAGTAGTGAAAGTAACATGAACCACTGCCAACGATGACGTGGGTTTTGACGTAATATATGGTAAAGATATTTTCCAAGTAATACGGCAATTCCAATCATCCATATATCAGGAATAGGTATAACCAATCTCTGTTTTAGTAAATGATGCGTCATATATGCATGGATTTCACCACCTGGTACAATTAGGCTATTATTGCCTTGTTGATGGCGCCAAAATTCTAGTGCAAGTGGTAAATCAAAGTTATCTTCCTTATCTTTCGACATTCCCGCTTCCCCATATCCTCCTGCTGCAATAATAACTACTTGTTGTTGAATATTCTTTAAATCAGAATTATCACTTTGTTCTAGAAGTTTCCAAGCTGGTATGGATTGATAGACCTGGTTGGGAGGAATAGAAAAATCAATGATTGGGTGTAACCACATCTGACCAATAATATAGCTTGATTCTGTGATAGGTTGCAAGCGAGAACGTTGTGAATTTAAAATAGAATAATTGTTCGATTTATTTTGGATAAAGTAATTATTTAAATCTTGCTTAAAATTTGATTTATTATATAGCTTTGGCTGCAAACTCGATAGAGTCAATAAACTAGAAAAGCTTAATATTTCTAAATTTGAATCAAATGATGGTAAAAGTTGCATATAGCAAGGTACACGCTGTATTTTATCACAAAATAGAATTTCAATTTCACCATCTAAACTCCAATTAGGGCTAGCTATACTTGGTACAACTTTTCGCCATTCACCAGTATCAGAATGAGTTGCGGCAAATGTAAACCAAGTTGGAGTCGGAGCATTAACTCCATTTTTAATTGATTGGGCTAATGTTTTATCTTCTGCTTGATTATACCTATCAAAAAGAAAGTCAATACCGATTGTTTTTGCTCCTTGCGTTGTCAGCTTATCAACTAAACTTGCAACATATTTACGATTCATCGGTCTAGGATTGGTAATTCTAGCATTTTCTATAGACTTTTCATCGATATTTACCAATAAAACTGGTGGATATTCTTGTTTACCAATTTGTCCTGTAACTCCACGGTATAAAGACTGCATCCACAATCTATTACCTAATAAATAGCCCTGTACAGGTAATTGTAAACTAACTATAGATAAAGCCAAAAGCGCTGCTGCTTCTTTGCGACTTGGTATAATTTTTTTGAGTTTATCTTTAATTCCAATTGATTCTGGACGAAATAGAGGTGCTTCCGGATGCCGAAATAAAGAGGGAATTAAATAAGCACTTGGATAAGTTAGATTCATTTCGTTCTTCAAATACTGGGAAGCTGACAACAAAGCTTCATGAACATCTTTAAATTCTGCCAAAGTTTGCATAAATTGCACGAAAAACTTCTCTGCAACGCTATTATGAATCGGTTCGCGCATCACTGCTACTTGACTTATACCTACGTCGATTAGAGAATTAGCGATATTTAACCCGTTGCAAGAATTAAAGATTGCGAATTTTAAACCTTTTTGAACAGCAACAGTTAAAAAAGGAGCAATTTCAATCATTGACAAAGCAGTATTCGGTGCAATTGCGATTTCTCCACCCGTTAACTTAGTTTCGTTACTGTGACCAGCAAAAAATAATATATCCCAACCTGTTTCTGAAATAAGAGCTTCCTTGATCTCATTTTTCAATTCCAGAATATTCTTATCTTGCTCCCATCCAACAAATTTTACATCAGCTATAGATTTTAACTTATGTATTGCCTCTTTTTCCGTTTTAAACTTTAATCCCCTATCATCGCCTAAAATTGCTAATATCCTAACTTTACGATGGCGCCTATTATTAATATATTGTGATTCAATCGCTTTACGAATATTAACAGAAGTACGCGCGATACGAATCTTACCAGAAGCAAGCGCAAACTCTGTACCAATTTCCCACACTTCCCAAGGTAAACGCTCTAAATCAATAGTATTACAAGTGATAAAAACATTTATATGTTCTGGATTAAGAGCAAGTGAATTGTTAGTAGCTTGTTGGACTGCTGCATTTGCCATGACCATCCTTAACTCATATAGCTCCCCACTGCGTAACCATTTATGAAACTCAGATAACAACTGAGCTTCAGCTTGAACTAAACAAGCATGTAAATCAACAGACGGTGCAGCAATAATCCCACAATCCGCTACCTTACCACGTAATGAAGCTTGGTTGTAATAACTTAAATAAGAACGTTGCCACTCAAAATAAAGTCGCGTTAAATTCTCTGGATAAGGAATAGAAACGCGCAAACGTTGTCCTTTTCCCCAAGTCAGTTCAAATAAGCAAACTCGTTCATTACGTTCAATTATCAGATGGAAGTCGCTCATGTTAGAGAGTTAGGAGTTAGGAGTTAGGAATTAGGGGGAGCTATATCTTTATATACTTCTGCAAAACGTCAGGTTATGCAAAAATTTAAAATTGTCTTCAGGATTATTACGGTAGTTTTAAAGGATAAGAAGTTTGTAATGATGCGAACAATTTGAGACTGGCGCCAGGGATATCTACCCCCAACCCTTTCAAAGAATAGTGAAAACCGAACAACACAGATATATTCGGTCTTCACATTTAGAACTACCACTGTAAAGAGAGTATATTCCAATATATGGCACCATACCATCAAGACTGGTGCCATTTACATCAATAAAAGTGTTTTTCTAACACTAATAGTCCATGTAACCGCGCGTCGTGAACCGATGAGAGTATGTTTAATTTGTTCACGTTCCGGCGCCAAATTACCAGTAGGTAAAGCTCATGGCATGGTAGTTACTAAGGACAAATATTTGTATCTCTTTGACAGGATACGCAATAACGTAGAAGTTTTTAGAGTCGATAAAAAGCTTGAATATCAAGGAAGCTACAGTTTGAAAAATTCAGGCGCCTGTAAAAGTACTTTAAACGCAGTCAGTGAAGATGACCCAACTCCAGATTTAGCAGATTTAGATTTAAAACATAAGACAATTTATGCTGCTTTACGTGGTACTCTGCCTCAATCTGTAGCTCATACTGCGGTAGGAAGTTGTCCAGGGTTGGGAATTATTGATTTAGACAATAAAAAAGCAGGTCGCTTAACTCATGTTTTACCTACATTCATCGGAAGTGGTGATAGTAAAGATAACTTAAGTGACCCTCACGCTGTCACTCTTGTTAAAAATTAAGCTGCATTTAGCCCCTACGCTCCGTAACAGGCACCGCTAAAATGAGAAACATCTACGATCCGATGCTCCCGAAGCGCGTCAATATACGAGGGGTGCCAATTGCTTACGCTTCACCGGATTACAATTTTCAAGTGTAAGCCCTTGGCAAAATAAATTCTTATGCTATATTGTGTATGGGTGACTAGCTCAATGGTAGAGCATAGGACTCTTAATCCTCAGGTTCTGGGTTCGAGACCCAGGTCACCCACCTCGTTGTGTCGAGTAACACATTAATTGTCGTCGTTAACAGATTTATGTCGCCGAAATAGTGATTGTTTAGTGTAATCACGTATACGTAATTGACTGCAATGGAAGAATGATTAAGACATAACCTAACGATCGCATATTTGCAAGCTGGGTGCCAGCTACTGTCACTATTGAGAATATCTAGCAACTTGATTAGATTTAGGAGCTAATGCAATGTTTCGTGCGATAATAGCAGGCTGATTGATATAACCTTTGTAATATTCATCTTGGATATTCAGTTTAAAATCACGCTCAATTTTTGGAATATTATCTAGTCTACGAACTTGACCTGTTATTTGAACTTCTGTACTTCTATCTTTCGGTAAATTAAATGGTACACCGGAAGCATTAATCACTAAAATGGGTTTGCCACCAAAAAAGCGTCTATCTGCAACAGTAAAAGAGCGTAACCCAACACGTTGAACAGCTTTGCTTCTAATTGTCACGTTTTTACCAACAAAATTATCGGTATCGCGCGCAATTTCAGCGGTATTAGTAATTTTTTGGGTTGTATTTTGATTAGAATTAAAAAATCCGCTATCTCTAGTCAACATAGCTAATACAACAAGTATACCCAAAACCCCTATATCTCTAATACATTGAGATGTACTATCGTCGTAAGCATTATTGGCTTTAATAGCTCCCTTAGCTGCATCACCACTTTTCTGAATTTGATTCATAACTCTAACCGCCTTGTACTAGCTTGTTTGAACAACCTACTTAATTTTTATACTGAAGAGTTTGATTGGTCTTTCTATCTCAAGAGCGGTTTCATAGTAATTTCGGGTAGATATTCGCGCGCGAGTAGCAACGGAACAGAAAACCGGGATAAGAAAATATTGCTTCAAATTGGCTGTTCAACCATGTTATTATTGTTGGGTTACGCAAAGCCTCCATTCAACCTACAAGTATTCTATAGTAGTTCTTCTATTTCAGCATATGCATGTACTAAACTCTTGGAGAGTTGACGAATCAAAAATTCTTGAAAGACGACACTCACTTGGGCATTTTCTTGTTGCATTTTGTAAAGGTTAGTTTTTGTTAAGTAATATATACTGTTAAGCTTTGGGAGGTTAATGGAAAGCTTTTGAAAGAATCTAAACAAAAGTATGGGGATTTTATTACTGATATCAGCTTTAGTCCCAATGGTAAAAGAATAGTAAGCGCAAGCGCAGATAGAACCGTAAAGAGCTTACGAAAGGTAAAC
>NZ_JBXXZH010000161.1:0-20119 GCF_059640475.1 Calothrix sp. CBUCES-K 9914 | reverse complement strand
AGTATCGGCTGAAGCGACGTACTCTGCGTCCGAGTACAAGCTGCTGCTGCTGGTGCTGCTCGCAGACGACATTGCTCGCATGGCTGTGTAAGGGAGGCTTCAAGGCATCTCTCTCTGCACCAGCTGGTGCAAGATATGCTTGATACATTTGGATACTGCTTGGCCAAACTTTGTTGCCAACAATCGTCAGTGACGATGTGCTGCAGTGCGACCAGGCAATGCTTCCCGCCCTTGCCGATGCAGCTGCCAGCTCTTGTCTCTGCTGCCAATCCTCTTTTCAAACGCAACTGAAGTTGTAATGGTTCACCTTTTGAAACATTTGAAAGGTGATGTTGCATGACGGAAACATCGCCGTTTTCGAGCCAATGACATGCTCATTGGACGACCGCCTGATCCATCAACCATCAACAACAGCAGGAATCGGCCAGTTGCCTTAGGCTCTAGTGCACTGGTGCGCTGCACTCTGGCAAGCTCGCATGAAACTGGCGTGAGCAGGTGTTGCATGAACTGGTAAGAAGTCTGCACAGATTTCCGTGACGCCTGGCCTGCTACTCAGTGACTGCAAGTTCTGCTGTACTGCAACCCTTGCCGATGACTGAGTGCATTGCCCATGACGACCAGTGACTAGAGGCACCTGTTTACTGATCAACAGCCTATTGCTGGTCCGCTGTTCCCTGCTGCTGCTGCTCCTGCTGCAGCAGCAGTTGCTGCAGCTGCCGCTCCCTCCCAGGCATAAAGGCCTGTTGCAGCCCCTCTAGGTGTGCCAGCTGCAGCTTCAGCTGCTGCAGGTCTGCCACTGCCTCCAACACAGCAGGGTCCTGCAAGCAGGCAACACAACACGGCACATCAGTAACAGCATGTGTTACCGGTTGCAGGCATGCGGTCACCTTTTCAGCGTCAGCATCAGATATACTTGCACCTCATGCATGCAAACCAGTGAAGCACAGGTGCAGGCGGGCAAAACGACAACAGCGCCTGTAAGGCAGGTAGCACCGCCGCAATATCACTATCGCAGCTGAGGCCCTCTTCTGGCGTCGCGCAAGTTCCAAGCAGAACCCAAGCAAGCACTACTGTCAGCTGCACAGAGCATATCCTCAGCTGTCACTCCAGCAGCAGGCGCTGCACCAAGATTTGGTGCAGCCTGACCACAGCACATGAAAGCATTTCATAGGCTGTGACGCAAGGCCCATGGTCCAATCACCGTTGCCGCCACTGCGGCTGCTGCGGCTGCTTTTCAGAGAAGCAGGCTCCTGCTCCCCCCATCTTGTTGCTCAGGCCCTGGCCCTGCTCCAGCTGCCACCCCACATCCCTTTCAGCAGCTGCTAGTTCTAGCAGAGCTTCCTACTGCAAACCTCTCTGCGCTCCCTCACCTTGTTACTCAGCCCCTGGCCCTGCTTCAGCTGCCGCACAGCATCTGCCTGCGCCCTCACTGCGTCTGCTGCCCGCTGCAGCTGCTGCTGGCTGGGCAGGGCTGCAGGGTCAACGCGGGGCCAGCCGGGCAGCCCCAGCCAGCCATCTGCATGGCGCCAGCCATCAAACAGCAGCACCATGCCTATGTACGCATCTGCAGCAGGCGGCAGCAAGGCATGTTGGCAACAAAGATATATGATTGTGTCAGAAAAGGCAGTCGCAAAGTTGTCACCATGGCATTAAAGGGTGATGTGTGTTGCAGCAATGCCAGCGACCTGCAGTTGCAGCAGCTTGTTGATGCTGCAAGATTATGATGGCCGCTACTCCTGTGCTGCACAGCAGGCTGATAGCTGTAGGCAGGCATGGTGCTCGTTGTTGTTATCAGCTGGTGACGCTGCTCACCATTAGGTGCGTGAACTTGGCAGCACAGCAACTGGTCAATTGTCAGGCTGCCACTGCCTGCGCCATGCACCGGCTGCCAATCAACTTGCTGCAGCACAGCAAAGCTGCTGCTGCTGCTGCTGCTGCTGTTGGGCTGAAGGGCTTGTGAGGAGCTTTGCTGCTCTTGATGGAGTGGTGGCTATTAAATAATTGGCAAATCCGGCGCCGACTGGCACAATCCACAAGAAAATCATGATTGTGGCGTGCAGTGTAAATAAGCTGTTATAAACTTCGGGCGTCACAAAATCGGTTTCGGGGGTTCGCAACTCGGTACGAACTATATCAGCCATTACCCCACCAATACAGTAGAAAATAAAGCTGGTAACAATGTACTGAATTCCAATAACCTTATGGTCGGTGCTAAAGGTGAAAAACTCCCACCATTTTCTAACACCAGGCTCTTCTATCTTTGCTGGAATGTTGGCAGTTTCTTGGACTTTTGCTTGTGTCATAAGAAGAAATTATGTAGTAAGCACTCTTCGTGCTTTTAACGCTGCTGATTATCAAGCACTTTAGCGCTTACTACGAATAAATACTAATGATGGATTTGATGTAATACAACGTCTGCTTCAATTCCCATTTCATGGGTATAAGGCGCCAAGAAATCCGAAACTGACTTATCAGCAGGATTCATAGCAACAGCTTGATTAAGAGTTTCTCGACTAGCAACTAATTGTTCCTGTATCCAATTATTGTATTCTTGCTCTTGTTGGACAAAAACAGTTGTATGCATGGCGCCGTGATAAGGTCCGCACAACTCAGCACAAATTAGAGGGTAATCGCCTTCTTTTTGTGGAGTAAAGCGAATCTCAGTTTGGCGACCAGGGATTATATCTTGCTTGAGGCGAAACTCTGGCACCCAAAAAGCATGAATAACGTCGTTCGCACTCATGTCTAACTTGACTTCGCGTCCAATGGGAACGTGCAGTTCACCTGAAGAAACACCTGAGTCAGGATACGTAAAAATAAATGCATATTGCAAACCCGTTACGTTGATTACTAAATCGGGTGCTTTTCCTTCCCGTTCTGGAGTGGCGCCTAACGTTGGAGAACTGATCCCCATACCTGGAGCATCATTTTTTTGCGGAATTTGATCACTATTGCGAATAGCAGCCGTTGCTGGGTCAAGATTCGCCTCATCTGACTTTTCCTGATTGCGGTTAGGTTGGTCAGTGGGTGGTGTATCATTTAACGTCGCTGCTATTGCCGCTCCCGGCATTTTCATAGCTTGCGGAGACATTGGAAGAGCATGTGCCGCATGGGGATCAAACCCACCCATGTCGTTATATACTTCAAAACTGTATATAGATATACCAATAACTAAAATTGCTGGGATTGCAGTCCAGAGAATTTCTAACGGTACGTTCCCATGTACTGGTGATGCGTCTGCATTGTCTCCTGCTTTACGACGATATCTAAAAGCGCTGTAAATTAAAATACCTTCGACTAAAACAAATATACCAACGGAAACGGTCATCATTGTGTTAAAAAGACCGTCGATGAGAAAGGCTTCACTACTAGCAGGCGTTGGTAACAAACCATGATTTTGACCGTACCAAAGGCTGACAAGGGTCAGCAGGATGCCAATAAGTAAAGTCCAGATTGAACTTGGGATTTTCACAGTGGATTTACGCTCTCCGACTTACTACTTTTGGAACTAACTGCTCACTCTTCTACTACGGTAATCCAGCGTATACGACATGGAGTAAAAGAAGGTGAAATTATTATTAATTTTTTAGGGTTGAATTCAATTGTCAAATATATGAAAAGTCTTTACTACATCCGATGATAGATGCACATTTGAGCAAAAAGACTCAGGAATTAGAATAATGGCTGCTTGTATGCTTCTTACAAGTTAAAAAATCTCTAAAGCTTTTGGCAAGTCTTGTAATCGTGTCTTTAGAGTGGTTAGTAGCGCGCGCTTGCGCTTGATCTCCAACCTGAAATCTATAAGCTAGGGTGGAGATGAGCAGGACACCCGAACGAGTAATTCGTAGATTACCCAGATTAATATCCTTGATTAATATTATTGAAAAATATATTAGTCAAAGTGTCCGTTAATTACTTTCGTTTCGAGGTTCGATTAGTATAGTTTATTTCTAGCGGGCAAAAGGTATCATTCATGAGCGAGTTTGTCCTTGAACAACAAAATCAAAATACAGCTGTAGAACCGAGTGAGCGGATTCGTCGCTTAGTGTGGAGGATGTCTATTGCCACATTAATTTTAATGGCTATAGGCAGTGCCACCCGCGTCATGAATGCTGGACTCGCTTGTCCTGACTGGCCTCTGTGCTACGGTACACTGGTTCCAGCAAAACAAATGAATCTTCAAGTCTTCTTGGAGTGGTTCCATAGGTTAGATGCTGCACTTATTGGCATTAGCGCCCTTGTACTTGTAGGTTTAAGCTGGTGGAAACGGCGCCTACTACCGAGTTGGCTGCCTTGGGGATCAACATTTGCTCTATTCCTAATTGTTTTCCAAGGTGTATTAGGCGGTCTAACAGTTACTCAATTGTTACGGTTTGACATTGTAACAGCACACCTGGGAACGGCATTATTATTTTTCATTACTCTGCTAACCATCGCTACAGCGTTGACACCATATCAGGGAACTGGAACCGCAGGCAAGCTGCCGATTATAGGTTTAACCGCTGCAATTTTAGTATATTTCCAAAGTTTATTGGGTGCAGTAGTTGGGTCACGTTGGGCACTCCACCAATGTTTTGCCGGATACCAACTCTGCGGTGTTATGTATAGTCACATCTTTGGCTTGATCCCCCCAACCGCAGCAATTCTGTTCTTAGTAATAATGGCATGGAGAACTCCAGCCTTGCATCCAGCTTTGCGAAAACTAGCTAACATGGCAGGTGGGTTGTTAATTCTGCAAATTCTTGTTGGAGTTGCCACATTTAGACTTCATCTGCAAGTTGAACCACTCACTGTATTACATCAAGCTGTTGGCGCCACCCTGTTAGGAACCTTAATAGTGTTTACAGTTTTAGGAATTCGTGACGCGCGTTCGACTACTGAACCAACCGAACTTGAGCCAACAGAACTTGCTCATAATGCAACAGTGCAGCCAATGTAACAAGTTCACCCAAAACAGAAACAAATTCATAAAAAGAGATAGGAATGGTTTGGTGGGTTCAACCAATTCTCACTACCCATTCCCCAGTTATTTGATAAATAAGGAACTAGTGCCAAAATGATTGAGACAAATGTCTCGAGACACCACCAAACTTTTTTGCAAGTGGTTCAAAGCTACTACTTGCTTACCAAACCCCGCATTATCCCATTACTATTAATTACAACTTCTGGCAGCATGTGGATTGCCGCCAGAGGACAAGTAGACCCATTACTGTTGTTAGTAACTCTAACTGGTGGTACTTTGGCGGCAGCTAGTGCCCAAACAATTAATTGTGTCTACGACCGGGATATTGATTACGACATGGAACGGACGCGCCACCGTCCTTTACCATCGGGTAAAGTTCAATCGCGCGATGCTTTAATTTTTGCTGCTGTACTTGCAGTTCTTTCGTTTACGCTTCTTTCTGTTTTTGCCAACGTGCTAGCAGCACTCCTGGCGATGTCGGGTATTATCTTCTACATACTGATTTATACACATCTTCTCAAACGCCATAGTACCCAAAATATTGTAATTGGCGGTGCCGCTGGTGCAATTCCGGCATTAGTTGGTTGGGCAGCAGTAACAGGAACCCTTAGCTGGGCAGCATGGTTAATTTTTGCTATCGTCTTTGTTTGGACACCTCCCCATTTCTGGGCACTGGCGTTAATGATTCGAGATGACTACGCAAAAGTTGGTATACCAATGCTACCAGTAGTCGTAGGCGCCAAAGCCACAGTAAATCAAATTTGGTGGTACACCCTAATAACAGTATTCGCAAGTCTTTTACTGATTTATCCCCTGCATCAAGCAGGTATAATCTACGGTGCAATTGCAGTTTTGCTAGGTAGTATATTTATACATAAATCTTGGAAATTGCTGCAAAATCCAGAAGACAAACCTACGGCAAAAGGATTGTTCCTTTACTCGATTTCCTACATGATGGTACTTTGTTTAGGTATGGTGGTTGACAGTCTCCCCATCACTCATCATGTTGTTGATTTTGCAATCAGTCAATTTCTTTAGATTCCCTTAGATTCCCGACGCGCGTAAAAGTTGTCGGGAATCTGTAGTAGTTTCATGTTACTTTATACAAAATTTTGGGAAACATAACATTGTTCACCAAGATTTTGAAGTAACTGTGTTTAAGTTTATAAAAAAGTACTTTACTTATTCTGTAATACTCATTCTCACTGGCTGTCAGAATGGTTGTCAGCAACAAAAAGTTGAGCAGAAAAAATTATTACCTTTACCGCAAGACCCGTTGATACAAGTTTATTTTAATAGTGCTGAAACTTCAGAGTATAAAGATACCTATAGAGATAAAAAACGACAAGGAGATGATTTAGAGCAACAAATAGTTGATACAATAATGGGCGCCAAATCCCAAGTCGATATTGCTGTTCAAGAGTTACGTTTACCTAAAATTGCCCAAGCGATAGCCAAAAAGCATAAAGCTGGGGTTAAGGTAAGACTAATTATAGAAAATACCTACAATCGCCCTTTAAGTAGTTTATCACCACAAGAAGTAAAAAAGCTCAATCCCAGAGAACGTCAAAAGTATAAAGAATATAGTAGTTTTGTTGATATTAATCAAGATAGCAAGTTAGATACAACTGAAATTGAACAACGTGATGCGTTAGTAATTCTTGAATTAGCAAAAGTGATAAAACTTGATGATACATCTGATGGTAGTCGGGGTAGTGACTTGATGCATCATAAATTTGTCGTCGTCGATAACCGCTTTGTAGTTACCACATCAGCCAACTTTACTCTTTCAGATATTCATGGAGACTATACAAAACCTGATACTTTGGGCAATGCCAACAACTTGTTAAAAATTGACAGTCCCGAAATTGCAGCATTATTTACAGAAGAGTTTAATTTGATGTGGGGAAGCGGGGGTAATAGTAATAAAAAATTTGATAGAAAATTTGGACTAAAAAAACCAATACGGGCGCCAAAAACCGTAACATTAGGGGATAGTACAGTCACACTGCACTTTTCACCAACTTCCCCAACTCAACCCTGGATAAATAGCAGTAACGGTTTAATCAATACAACTTTATCAACAGCTACAAAATCTGTAGATATGGCGCTGTTTGTTTTTTCCGACCAACGACTTGCTAATATCCTAGAATGGCGCCATCAGCAAAACGTTACTATTCGCGCGGTAATTGAAAAAAGCTTTGCCTATCGTTCTTACAGCGAAGCGTTAGATATGATGGGTTTGGCACTGAGTGACAAATGTAAATACGAAGTTGATAATAAACCTTGGCGCCAGCCTATCACAACTGTTGCCATACCTAAGTTACCTCATGGAGACTTACTGCACCATAAATTTGGTGTTATCGATAATCAAACAGTAATTACAGGTTCCCATAACTGGTCAGAAGCAGCTAACAACGGTAACGACGAAACACTTTTAGTAATTCAAAACCCTGTTATCGCTGCTCATTACACGCGCGAATTTGAAAGACTGTATAGAAAATCACAGCCAGGATTACCACAACGAATTCAGCAAAAAATTAAACAAGAGCAAAAACAGTGTCCAAAAATAAGTTCACCCTCAACAACTGAAAATAAATTTGTACAAGTCAACTTGAATACAGCAACTCTTGCCGAACTTGAAGCACTACCAGGTATAGGTAAAAAAACAGCACAGCAAATTATTAACGCGCGACAACAAAAACCTTTCACGTCATTGAAAGACTTGGAACAAATAAAAGGATTAAGTAGCAGTAAGTTGCAAAAATTACAAGGTTATGTAAGTTTGTAATCTTTTGTAGGTGCAGGAGCAGGAACGTTAACGAAGTTATCCGCAGGAAAACCCAACATTTATAAGGTTTTGTTGGGTTTCCTTGCTTGTAGTAGTCAGCCTACAATTATTGCTAACCGAGCAGTATTAGGGAGGACTTGGCTCTTCAATTCCTAGAGGATAAGTTACATAAAAATATATCCTCTAGGAAAATCTGGTTTGACTGTAAATTCCTAGAGGATAAATAAGAGTACTCAAATAATTAAATAAAGTTAATATTAATACTTACTTTAACCATCAATAAGTATTTACCGCAAAATAAGCGCTATTTTATAGAACGAATGTGTGTAATAAACGTGATTTTTATACAGGTTCATACTGTGTTATTAATGTAAAAGTACCTTGTGCCAGACACAAAATTCCTAGAGGATAAAGCAGATACAAATATATCCTCTAGGAAAATTTGCCAACTCAAAAAATTTCTCTCCCAACTCTTCACAGTAGAGACGCTCCTGAACCGGAGCGTCTCTACTGTGTCTCTTTAGTAATTATTTTTACCACTATGAACATTAGGATAAACTACCAACAGTCTGCTATCAAGGAACTGGGCCAACATAAACCTACTTGTATTTGTATATTTTCTTTCTTTCTTTGTCTTTGTAACCGATAACTTATCCGTTACAGGAGTGATACCGTTGCGAACCAACAATCATATCTAAATAAATGCTAAGTACATGCTCACTGTTGCAGCAATAACTATACACTAACAAAAAGCATAACTATCAATTTACCAGAGTGTACATTGCACCTAAACTCTTCAAAAACCTGGATATCCGACCGAGACTACTGATTTGTGTTGTCGGCGCCGTCTTAATAGCTACACTACTATTACCATCATGGTTACAATTATCAACACGTATTCTATGTGGTTGGAACGCTGGAATTGACGTTTTTTTAATCTGGACTCTATGGAATATGTTCAGAGCAACTCCAGAGAAAATGCGTCGCTACGCTTTAACTGAATATCAAGGTCGTTTGGCACTGTTATTACTAGTTACTGCTGCTGCGAGTGCAAGTATTTTTGCGATTGGATTTTTGCTTTCTGATACCAAAGGACTTGCAATGACACTGGTCGTATTTCACGTTGTACTTTCAGCTATGACAATTATTGGTTCTTGGCTACTTGTACATACAGTGTTTGCTTCCGAATACGCATATAGATATTACCACAATACGAATATTCAAAGTAAACAATCACCATCTTTAGATTTTCCGAGTGAAGATGACCCTGACTACTGGGACTTTTTATACTTCTCCTTTGTTATTGGCATGACCAGTCAAGTTTCCGACGTTCAAACAACTTCGCGCTTAATGCGGCGCCTAGCGTTATTACATGGGATAATATCTTTCTTCTTCAATACATCAATTTTGGCTATGAGTATTAATATTATTGCAGCTCTAGTTTGAACACAAAATATTTTAAATGGCGCCATCTATAAACAACAATCAAGATAATACTACTGTTCTGTATCGTCCAGTTGGGCAAAAAGAATTAGATTTGATTAAAGAAAGTGGTTATACAAGCTTTCCTCCAAGACTTCCGTATCAACCTATTTTTTATCCTGTACTTAATGAAGAATACGCTGTTCAAATAGCTAGAGATTGGAATACTAGAGATAGCGCATCTGGTTATGTAGGATATGTGACGCGCTTTCAAGTTAAAAATTATTTTTTACAAAGGTATGCAGTACAAACTGTAGGTGGTTCGCAACACCAAGAGTATTGGATACCCGCCGAAGATTTAGCTACTTTTAATACTTATATTGTCGGTAAAATTGAGGTAATTGCCGAGTTTAGGAACTAAGAGCAGAGGAACAAAATCTTTTTTTGTTAAAATACTTTTTTAGCGTGATGTGATTGTTATATGCTGCTAAAAACTGACGAAATTTCGATTCGTCTCATGCAAGATAATATGCATGACTATGAGTTAATGGCAAAGTGGTTAACTGACGAAAAAGTTTTGGAATTTTATGAAGGTCGAGATAATCCTTTTCCCTTAGAACGAGTTATTGAAACTTATCAGTCAATTGTCGGTGGTGAAGGCGCCGAGGTAGCTTGCTTTTTCAGTTATCATAATCAACCTATCGGCTACTTACAATATTATGCTTTGGATGAATTGACACATGAGGAAAAACACACATATAACTTGGAAGATACAAGTGGTGTTTACGCGATGGATTTATTTATTGGCGAAAATCAGTATCTAAATCAGGGCATTGGCAGCAAAGTCGTATCAGCAGTTGTGAAGTATATGTTTGATACACTTGGCGCCCAAAAAGTTGTCATTGACCCAGAAACTTGGAACACGCGCGCTATCCACTGCTACTCTAAATGTGGGTTTGTGAAAGTAAAACTGCTACCCAAACATGAATTGCACGAAGGTGAGTACCGAGATTGCTGGTTGATGGCTATCGACAAGAATAAATAAGTACACTAGATAGTAGTCCATTGCGCGCGCCCCTAGCACCACATTTTACAAATGTCTCAATCAGAAGCACGGATTTGTATACTAGGTGGAGGTTTTGGCGGTCTTTATACTGCTTTACGCCTTAGCCAGTTACCTTGGGATAATAGTCAAAAGCCAGAAATTATCCTTGTTGACCAAAGCGACCGTTTTCTTTTCTCCCCGTTACTGTACGAACTTTTGACTGGAGAATTACAAACTTGGGAAATAGCTCCTCCTTTTGCCGAACTGCTGCAAAACACAGGTGTACGTTTTTGCCAAGCTGCTGTAGCAGGTATTGATGTTGACTCAAAAACTGTTCATTTACATGATGGTCCCGAAATTAAATCTGACCGTTTAGTTTTGGCATTAGGTGGTGAAACTCCGCTTGATATGGTGCAGGGAGCAACATCTTACGCATACCTATTCCGTACAGTTAATGATGCATACCGTCTTGAAGAACGTTTACGAATTTTAGAAGAGTCTGATAAAGACAAAATTCGTATCGCTATTATCGGCGCCGGTTATAGCGGTGTGGAATTAGCGTGTAAATTATCTGATAGACTTGGTGACCGGGGAAGATTTCGATTAGTTGAACTCTGTTACCAAATTTTAAGCACCTCTCCCGAATTTAACCGTGAAGCAGCGCAAAAAGCTTTGGAAAAACATGGAGTATTTCTTGACCTCGATACCAAAGTTGAATCGATAAACCAAGATACCATCACCCTTGAATATAAAAATCAACTTGATACTATCCCCGTTGACCTAGTAATTTGGACAGTCGGTACACGAGTTGCTCCCGTAGTTCGTGGTCTTCCTTTAAAGCAAAACCAACGCGGTCAAATAGTCGTTCAACCAACTTTACAGGCGCCAGACCATCCTGATATTTTTGCTTTGGGTGATTTAGCAGAGTGTCGCGACGCTTTATGTCAACTAGTACCAGGAACCGCTCAATCAGCTCTCCAACAAGCTGATTATACAGCATGGAATATTTGGGCAAGTTTAACCAAGCGTCCATTACTGCCTTTCCGTTATCAACCATTGGGCGAAATGATGACATTAGGTGTTAACGACGCAACCTTAACAGGACTAGGTATTAAACTTTCAGGCCCGCTTGCTACTATTGCCCGTCGCGCAGCTTATTTATATCGAATGCCTACATTAGACCACCAGTTGAAAGTTGGTTTCAACTGGCTCGCGCGTCCAATTATTGAAGCTCTTTCAAATTAATTCCCCTTCGCGTTCTTTGCGTTCTTCGCGGTTCGTTAAAAAAAAACCGCAAAGCACGCAAAGGTCGCAAAGAAAAGAGTTATAATGTTCTACTTTTTGGTCTTACTTAGTTGAAATTGATTTATTACGTAACGGTAAACAAATGCCGATTATTCAAAATGATATTAATTCGTACTATCGTATACTAGTCAGTCGCAGTGATTTCCGCCCTAAAGCTGATTTATACGCATTTAATCTCCAAAATCCAATACCAACTTTCCCATTGCCTCTACGTGAAAGAGATCAAGAACCTATATTTGATTTACAAACTATATTACACGATCTATATGACCGCGCGAGCTATGACTTAGTTATAGATTATACCCTTAAACCTGTTCCTGCACTACCGAATCCTGATAAAGATTGGCTCGACACGTTTTTGCGAGAAAATGGATTGAGATAAGAGGTTACTTTTAACACTTCCTTCATAATAGTTCGGTTTTATTTTAGATTCACGTGTAAATACTTATTGATTACTTTATTTCTTGGGAAAGCCAGAATATAATAATCAGTATTTACTCTGACCATAAGAAAAAACTTTTATATTATGCCGAAACCGAGAGTTTTGTTTCTCGATGCTGTTAATACTTTATTCTCTGTCAAAGGCAGCGTTGGTGAAGTATACAGCCAAATAGCTGCTGAGTTTGGGGTTCAAATATCACCGTCTGCTTTAAATCAAGCTTTCTATACTAGCTTCAAAGCTGCCCCGTCTCCAGCATTCCCAGATGCTGATGTGCATGATGTGCCTGAGCGTGAGTTTGAATGGTGGTATGCTCTCGTGCGTCAAACATTCGACTTAACTGGTGCCTTACACAAATTTACTGACTTCGATACATTTTTCAGCGAACTGTATATCCACTTTGGTACAGCTGAACCTTGGTTTGTTTACCCAGATGTTATCCCAGCTTTAACTAGCTGGCGCCAAACAGGAATAGAGTTAGGTATTATATCTAACTTTGATTCCCGAATTTTTTCGGTTTTGCAAGATTTAGGGTTAAAAGATTATTTTGACTCTATTACTATTTCCACCCAAGTCGGCGCCGCAAAACCTGAGCCGAAAATATTCGGTATAGCATTGGCAAAGCACAACTGCCCTGCCTCCGAAGCTTGGCATGTCGGTGATAGTAAAAATGATGATTACCAAGGCGCCAAAGCTGTAGGAATGCGTGGTGTACTAATAACACGAGTGAATAAAGAACAAAAAGGTAGGGTGCGTGAAGGCTACCAACAACCTCTAAACGAAGCTAAGGTCTAGTAGCCTTCACGCACCTTAATTGTTACAAACTTTGATTAGGTGCGTGACGCTATTAGACTTGCTCTTCGTTTCAAAATTTTGGTGGCATCACACACCCTACAACCTTAACAAGAACACCCGTATAGGTGTAGGATAAGGGAACTTAGAGTAACTTATACGCACTTCAAGAATCGGAATTTTGAATTATGCTTTCTGACTCTTCTTTCCCGATTCTATGCCACTCACCGCGCGTTAGCATCATTGGTGCTGGTCGGGTAGGTAGTACACTTGCCCAAAGAATCGCTCAGAAAAATCTAGCGGATGTGGTGTTGCTTGACATTATTCCGAAGAGACCTCAAGCAGTAGCGCTGGACTTAATGGAAGCGCGCGCGATGGAAAATCATACCCGCAGAATTATTGGAACTAATGATTATGCTGATATATCTGGCTCAGAAATAGTCGTTATTGCCGCAGGGAAACCACGCAAACCTGGTATGAGTCGCGATGATTTACTGCTTACAAATGCCAAAATAGTAATTGAAGCTGTCACAAACGCAATTGCTCACTCTCCACAAGCTATTTTTATCGTCGTCACAAATCCTTTAGACGTAATGACATATCTAGTTTGGCAGGCAATTGGTTTATCAAGAGATAGAATTATGGGAATGGCAGGTGTGTTAGACTCTGCCCGTTTTGAAACTTATATAGCGATGGAATTAGGTATATCACCTCAAGATGTCAACGCAATAGTTTTGGGAAGTCACGGTGATTATATGGTTCCTTTGCCGCGCTACTCTACAGTTAATGGTATTCCAATTACTGAATTAATGGACGCACAAACTATTGAGCGTTTAGTTAACCGCACTCGTAACGGTGGTACAGAAATAGTTGATTCGTTCCAAACAGGTGGCGCCTTCTTTGCACCAGCCTCTGCAACGTGTGTAATGATAGAAACAATACTGCGTAACCACTCGCGAATGTTGCCAGTATCAGCACTTCTTCAAGGGGAATATGGGCTGAACGACTTATTTGTTGGTGTACCTTGTCGTTTAGGTTGCGGGGGAATTGAGAAAGTTATCGAGTTAAATTTAACAGAAGCTGAGTTAGAAAGTTTGCGTATTTCTGCTAATTCTGTACTTCAAAACATCAACAAATTAAAACAAGTTTTATAAAAACTTCTATAAAAAGTCTTATGCCATCTATTAAAATAAAATATCTCACTTTTCCCATTGTTTTGGTAGAATATTTCTCTGTTCTTATGGTGCATTACTAACATGACCGTCTCCTCGCAACCTCCGTTTTCTCCCCAAGAAATCGCGTCTGAAGGCATTAAACCCGAAGAATACGAAGAAATAGTCAATCGACTAGGGCGCCATCCCAATAAAGCTGAGTTGGGAATGTTTGGTGTAATGTGGTCAGAACACTGTTGCTACAAAAATTCTCGACCTTTATTAAAGCAGTTCCCAACGACAGGTAAACGCATCCTTGTTGGTCCAGGTGAGAATGCTGGTGTTGTAGACATCGGTGATGGATTACAATTAGCGTTTAAAATCGAATCCCATAACCACCCTTCTGCTGTTGAACCATTCCAAGGTGCCGCTACAGGTGTCGGTGGTATACTGAGAGATATTTTTACAATGGGTGCGCGTCCCATAGCAGTTCTAAATTCGCTGCGATTCGGTTCATTGGAAGATTCTAGAACTCAAAGATTATTTCAAGGTGTAGTTGCTGGTATAAGTCATTACGGCAATTGCGTCGGGGTACCCACTGTTGGCGGTGAAGTTTATTTTGACCCAGCTTATTCTGGCAACCCTTTAGTTAACGTAATGGCACTAGGGTTAATGGAGACACCAGAAATTGTCAAATCCGGCGCCTCTGGAATTGGCAACCCTGTATTATATGTTGGTTCGACAACTGGACGCGATGGGATGGGAGGCGCCAGTTTTGCGAGTGCCGAACTTAGCTCCTCATCAATGGACGACCGTCCGGCTGTACAGGTAGGCGACCCATTTTTAGAAAAATCTTTAATAGAAGCTTGTTTAGAAGCATTCAAAACAGGCGCCGTAGTAGCTGCTCAAGATATGGGAGCGGCAGGTATTACTTGTTCAACTGCGGAAATGGCGGCAAAAGGTGGAGTCGGAATTGAGTTTGATTTAGATAAAATACCAGTGCGGGAAACAGGGATGGTGCCATATGAATACCTGCTTTCCGAGTCACAAGAACGGATGCTTTTTGTCGCACACAAAGGACGTTCGCAAGAGTTAATCGATATTTTCCATCGTTGGGGACTTCATGCAGTTGTTGCAGGTCACGTCATAGAAGAACCTATCGTCAGAATATTCTTCAAGGGAGAAATTGCCGCCGAAATTCCGGCTACGGCGTTGTCAGAAAATACACCATTATATGAGCGTGAGTTACTCAAAGAACCGCCTGAATACGCGCGTAAGGCTTGGGAATGGACAACCGAAAAATTACCTAGTTGTACACCTGAAGGAATTGAAGTACAAGGTAAAAAGTTAAGTTGGAACGATATTTTATTAACTTTACTCGATACCCCAACAATCGCATCAAAACGTTGGGTTTACCGTCAGTATGACCATCAAGTTCAGAATAATACAGTTATGCTTCCAGGTGGCGCCGATGCTGCAATTCTAAGATTACGTCCCCTCGAAGGAGCAGTTAGTTCTACTTCGAGAAAAGGAGTTGCTGCAACTGTTGACTGCAACCCACGTTACGTTTATCTTGACCCATTAGAAGGCGCCGCATCTGTTGTTGCAGAAGCAGCACGAAATCTTAGCTGTGTAGGCGCCGAACCAATAGCAGTTACAGACAACTTAAATTTTGGGAGTCCAGAAAAACCAATAGGTTACTGGCAGTTATCTCTAGCGTGTCGTGGTTTAGCAGAAGGTTGTCGCGAATTAGATACTCCTGTTACAGGTGGCAACGTTTCCTTGTATAACGAAACTTTAGATTCTCAGGGAAACCCTCAAGCCATTTATCCAACCCCTGTGGTTGGAATGGTTGGTGCAATTGAAGATTTAAATAAGATTTGCGGACAAGCTTGGTTAACTGAAGGTGATGTAATTTACTTATTAGGTATCCCAGTAGAATCGAAAACCGAACTGGGAGCATCCGAATATTTAGCAACAATTCATAATACAATTGCCGGCAAACCGCCACGTATCGATTTTGATTTAGAGCGTCGAGTTCAAAAAGTTTGCCGTGAAGGAATTAGTCAAAACTTTATACGTTCTGCACATGACTCTAGCGAAGGTGGTTTAACCGTAGCGCTAGCAGAGTCTTGTATAGCAAGTAAACTAGGCGCCACGATTAAACTACCAGTTAGTACATCTAATTTACGTTATGACGAATTGCTGTTTGGTGAAAGTGGCGCCAGAATAGTGGTTTCAGTATCACCGGAACAACAAATAGCATGGGAATCATACTTGAATCAACACCTCGCTAATAATTGGCAAAAATTAGGTAAGGTCGGTAATTGCGAAACAGGTTTACAGGTTACAACATCTGATAACCAAACTTTAATCAGAGTTACGATTGAAGAAATGAGCTTAAACTTTCTTAACGCCATCGAACGGCGCCTCAAAATACAGTCGTAGGGTGCGTGACGCTATTACAAGTCCAAAACGAAGTTAATAGTCCAATAGCGTCAGGCACCTTACAAAAAGCTAAGTTTTAAGGTACTGTTTTAATGGATGGTTAAGAAATATTTAATTTTTCCAGTACAACCATCTGGCAACATACTTTTCCTTCGTTTTTCAATTTCAAAATTTCAGCAATCATTTATCCTTTGTGGCTTGACCGACATCTTATCATCAGGAGCATATAAGCGCATGATTCCCTATCAGCCCGTCACCTCGGATTGCGTTCAATCTACCGAACAGGATAGCAATAATCAGGAACGACCCGACAAGCCAGAAGAAGCTTGTGGTGTTTTTGGCATTTTCGCACCCGATGAAGACGTAGCCAAGCTAACTTATTTCGGATTGTACGCACTACAACACAGAGGTCAAGAATCAGCAGGTATTGCGACGTTTGAAGGTGAAACTGTTCACCTACATAAAGATATGGGTCTAGTTTCCCAAGTCTTCAATGAATCGGTTCTAAACGAATTGCCTGGTACAATTGGTGTCGGTCATACGCGCTATTCTACTACTGGTTCTAGCCGTAGAGTTAATGCCCAACCTGCCGTCGTCGATACACGGTTAGGTAAATTAGCATTAGCACATAATGGCAATTTAGTCAATACAGTGACATTGCGTGATGAGCTAGTAAAAGACAATATTAACTTGGTGACAACGACTGACTCTGAAATGATAGCATATGCAATCGCGCAGGAAGTTGGCGCTGGGTTAGATTGGTTGGATGGTGCCATCAAAGCATTTGATCGTTGTCAAGGTGCATTTAGTTTAGTAATTGGTACACCAGTAGGAATAATGGGAGTGCGTGACCCAAATGGTATTCGTCCGCTCGTAATTGGTACAATCGGTGAAAATCCTATTCGCTATGTTTTAGCTTCTGAAACTTGCGGTTTAGATATTATCGGCGCCGAATACTTGCGTGATGTTGAGCCTGGAGAGGTAGTATGGATTACCGAAGCTGGACTAGCGTCATATCATTGGAGTAAACAGCCACAAAGAAAACTGTGCGTGTTTGAAATGATTTACTTTGCTCGTCCCGATAGTTTGATGCACGGTGAAACATTATACAGCTACCGGATGAGATTAGGGCGCCGACTTGCACAAGAATCTCCAGTAGATGCGGACATTGTCTTTGGTGTACCAGATTCAGGAATACCTGCTGCGATAGGTTACTCTCAAGAGTCAGGAGTCAGATATGCTGAAGGATTGATCAAAAACCGTTACGTTGGACGTACATTTATCCAACCAACGCAAGCAATGCGCGAGTCGGGAATTAGGATGAAACTAAACCCACTCAAAGATGTATTGATTGGCAAAAAGGTGATAATTATTGACGACTCGATTGTGCGCGGTACAACTAGCCGTAAACTTGTAAAAGCCTTGCGTGATGCTGGCGCCATCGAAGTTCACATGTTAATTTCCTCACCCCCAGTTACACATCCCTGTTTTTACGGTATTGATACAGATACCCAAGACCAACTAATTGCCGCGCGTTTATCAGTCGAAGAAATTGCCAAACAGCTAGGAGTAGACAGTCTTGCCTACCTTAGTTGGAAAGGAATGCTAGAAGAAACCCAAGAAGACACAAACAGCTTTTGTTCAGCATGTTTCACAGGTAACTATCCTGTAGCTATACCAGAACAAGTAAAGCGCACCAAACTAGTACTAGAAAAAGTCACAGTGTAATGTAGCAACTTCTCTTGTAGAATAGCTTCTCTTGTGGAATGGGCATCCTTGCCATTGGTGTCAAGTTAAGGTTGGCGCCCATACGTCAACGATAGGTTTTGTGATGAACGAGGTATAAACATGAACTTTTTGCAAAATTTTATACTTAAGCTGCAAGCGATGCAGATAAAAAAAGTACTAATAGCCGCTCTTCAAGTTCATTTTTTGTTCCTTTCAAACGCAAATTTTAAGCATAAATCCTTATTGACGTAGTAGGTTTTAGCTTAACTTGACGCTAATGGCATCCTTGCCCGTTCCATATCAAATTTTTTATTATTTTAATAAACACCAAGTAACATTATGGCTGTACCATCTCAAGCGTCAAAATACCGCTTGGTTTATCAGCAACCAACCGCATAATATCCAGCCAAAATGAACCCATAAGTGTTTCTGAAAGATTCTCACCAACATGTACATTCAGAGTAACTTCTACCTCATCAATGATAATTTTACCCAAATAGATATCAAATTGTGCTTCGCCTCTTGCTGTGACTAATTCAACTTGTGAGGTTATTAACGACCAACCCAAAGCGTCCAAATCTTGACTATCAATTGCTAACCAACCATCAGTAAATCCGGTATCGAATAGAGCTTTAACAAAAAAACTTTCATTATTTGCAGCAACAAGCTGAATACCAAAAAACAACTCTTTATTGTCCCCAAACTCTCCGGATATCATATTCTTCCACAATACCCAGTTTCATTCAGCTTAAATATAGTTAGCTTCGGCTCGTTACTATAACCATACGCCTCTACTATTTTCTTTGCTATTCCATCAAAAGTTAGATCAATAATGTATTGTTCTGTATCAGGGTCAATAGCAATATACCAGTTGTAGTGAGTCTCTATCTCATTAGGACGTACTCGCTCAAACACAACACGACACCGTGCAGCAAGTTCGGAGCGTAGTTGCTGGCGCCGAGTTTTTTCTTCTTGTGATATTACCTTGCGAGGCAAAGTAGTGTGTTGTATCCGAGATAGCTGTGTCATAACAATAAAAGTAGCGAATTAAATCTAAAATAACAAAAACATCTCAATAATGCATAGCACAACTGAGATGGTTCTGGAGCGACAGCAAATTTAATTTTCAAAAAGGTTCAAGAATATTTACGTGAACCAGTACTCAAATTAAACTCCTATCTGCGATCAATTTGCTTAAAATAGACGTGAATCAGCAATTCTAATATCTGTTGTTACGATAGTTGCCTCTGCGCTCTCCACCACCACCAAATGAACCTCTGTTGTCTTCTCTTGGTTTAGCTTTATTAACTCTGAGGTCGCGTCCCATCCATTCTGCACCATCGAGCGCATCGATAGCTGCTGCTTCTTCAGCTTCTGAACTCATTTCAACAAAACCGAAGCCACGAAGGCGCCCAGTTTCGCGGTCAGTAGGTAGCTGAATCCGCTTGACAGTACCATAATCTTTGAAGACAGCATTTAAGCTTTCTTCTGTAACCTCATAGGAGAGGTTTCCTACATAAATTGACATTTGCTTTCTCCGAAATTGCAAGTAAAAAGAGATCTCGATTTCGGAGAGAAGTCCGTGAATAGTGAAAACAAACGTGGTATCCGAATTAAGTCTCGTCTCAGATTGTAGCACAATTTTCCAAGATTCAAGGGCTGATCTTGAAACCTGTTACCAAAGAACATATATTCAGCTTTGCAGCAAAAATTCGATACTTGACCAGTATCGAGCTGCAATCAGACCGCTTGCACAACGGATGACATCATAAGCCCAGATGCTGCATGTGCAAGCAAATGTGCTCAACAACAAAGCTGTTGCTGCTGCTGCTGCTCCTGTTGTATGACTGCAATTGCCTGTTGACAGCCCTCTGCCCAGCTGATACTGCACGGCTCCAGATCCTGCCCTAATCATCGCCCACATGCCTAGGAGTTGGACATTGCTGCTGCTGCTGCCTTGCTCAGCTGCTCCTGCTGCTGGCTTTGACCCCTGCTGTTGCTGCTGCTGCTGCTGCTGCTGCTGCTGCGTTTTCAT
>NZ_JBXXZH010000160.1:0-22009 GCF_059640475.1 Calothrix sp. CBUCES-K 9914 | reverse complement strand
ATACTGCGACTCCAACGTTTAGCTTTAGTTATCCAAACAATCTTAACTTTGACGATATCGAATTATTAAACAAGTCACTTATTGATGTAAGTGGTTTAACTTCCGGTTTAGTACACATTTCTGGTCGTCAAGTCAATTTTAAAGAAGGGTCGCTTGTTTGGTCACAAAACCGAGGAACTCAAAAAGCTGGAGACATAAATGTTTTTGCATCGGATAGTTTAAAACTTATAGATACTACATTTAAAAGCATTGCTAGCGGTTTAGTCAATGAAACTATTGGACAAGGCGCCAGTGGTGATATTAATATTATTACGCCAAAATTAGATATTCGTAACGGTGCTACCATCGCAGCCAACACATACAGTATAGGTACTGGTGGCAATATTAATATTAACGCCCAATCTATTGCTGTTTTTGATTATTCTCCTGTCTCATCTCGTTCGATTAGTACTCTAAGTGCTTTTGCTTTTTCTGAAGGTAACGCTGGAAATATTAATATCTCCACACAGTCTTTGTCAATATTCGGTGGTGGTTTTATTGGTTCTGTCACCACTTCGAGCGGCGCCAGTGGTAATGTAAATATTAAATCTCAAGATATTCAGATTTCTGGAAGGGCGCCTGCTGGTGATGTTAGTAATATTACTTCCTCAAGTTGGAGAACAGGTAGTCCAGGTAAAATCAATATTGATACAGCAAAACTAAAAGTGTTAAACGGTGGTTTGATATCCTCTTCGAGTTTTAGTAATAGTTCTGCGGGAAATGTAACTATTAATGCTTCTGATAGTATAGAAGTAACTGGTAAATCTGGCTCAACAACTAGCCAAATACGCTCGGCAGTTCGCGTCTTTGGTTCAGAACTACAAGACAAAAACCAAGCTGCTGCTCTTCGCAGTCAGCTAAAACTGCCTGATGTTCCCAAAGGAAATGCTGGTGATGTAACTATTAACACAGGTAATTTGCAAGTTAGTGATGGAGCGAGAATTAGCGTTCAGAACCAAGGTATTGGAAATGGGGGAACGCTCAATATTCAGGATAATTCACTAGTACTAAAAGACCGAAGTAGTATTACTGCGAATACAGCATCAGGTGTAGGAGGTAATATTCAGATTAAATCAACAGACATGCGTCTACAAAACAATAGTGACATTACTGCTACGGCTCTTGGCAATACAGGAAATGGAGGAAATATTAGCATTGATACAAAAACGCTTGTATCATTAAATAATAGTGATATAACTGCCAATGCCCAAGCAAGTTTCGGTGGCAGAATTACTATTAATGCTACGGGAATAGTTGGTGTACAAACTAATAATAAATTAACATCACAAAGTAACGTTACCGCAAATTCACAGCAAGGGAGTTTATTTAACGGAGTTGTATCGATTAATTCGTTTAACTTTGACCCTAATGTTGGAGCAATTGAGTTACCATCTAATTTTATTCAAGTATCCGAACAAATAGTTGCGGGGTGTCCAGCCGAAGCTGGAAATAAATTTGTAATAGTCGGTCGGGGTGGACTACCAGAAAATCCTACAAATGCTCTAAGAAGTGAAACAATTTGGTCAGATTTAAGACCTCAACTTGAAGAAAGTACAAATAGAATTAGTAGAACGCCTCAATCTTTACATGATGAATCAACTTCAATTATCGAAGCAACAAATTGGGTACTAGATGAAAAAGGAAATGTAGAACTAATCGCGCGCTTCCCCCATCAGGAAAATTATGTTGCTTTAAATTTAAAGTGTAGAAGTTGGGGCGTGAGTAGCAACGGAACAGAATATGACCAGACCCAAAACTTGCCAAGGTCTGGAAACATAAGCTAGAATTTCAGTGTTTGCAACCTTTATTGCTGCGTTGTTGATTTGCGAAGAGTTCCTAATAAGGAAGCATAATTTGTCCATTTACCTAAAATGGAAGCATAAAGCTATACGTGAGTAATAAAATTTTACATCCTTTAAACCTAATAAAAACGTGTACGTAACACAAGTTCTAGTTTATACATCTTTGCCCAGCTTGAGTTTTGGGCTTTGAAGCATAATTTGTCCGATAGGCGATTGGAAGCATATACCGCCTTTTCCTGCCAAGTTATCGTCCCAGTTACATCCGTTGCTACTCACACTCCGTAATCAAGGTTTGACAAGCATTGCAGGTATTAAAAGCATAACATTGTCGAGAGAAATTAGAAATATAAGCTCACCAAACGGCAATCCGCATGGGTATACCGACATAAAGCGATATTTTCTAATCCCGGTTTTCTGTTCCGTTGCTACTCACGCTCCTAGTAACGCGATTTAAAATGATTTGGTTGAGGAATCTCCGGTTTAATCGCAAGATGTTAAATTCAAATATATGTTTCGGTTCTAACTTCTAACTATGACCCAAACTCTAATCAAACCCGTTACCTACGAAGAGTTTATCGAATGGTATCCCAACGACGGGAAGCAGTACGAACTACATGATGGAGTAATTATTGAGATGGCGCCACCTACCGGAGACCATGAAAAAGTTGTTGGTTTTTTAACCGTAGAAATTGCCGTGCAGTTCAGGCAGCTAAAGCTACCTTACACCATCCCTAAAACCGCGTTTGTTAAAACACCATCCACAAAATCAGTTTATTCACCTGACGTATTGTTATTAAACCTTGACAATCTTGATAACGAACCTCTTTTCCAAAAAGAGTCAACGGTTACTCAGGCTGAATCCGTACCCTTGGTAGTTGAAGTAGTGAGTACCAACTGGCGTGACGATTACCATAAAAAGTTTGCTGATTATGAAGAAATGGGCATTCCTGAGTTCTGGATTGCTGATTATAAAGGGTTGGGGGGTAAAAAATTTATCGGAGACCCAAAACAGCCTACTTTCTCGGTATGTCAACTTGTTGAGGATGAATACATAATTACTAAGTTCACGGGCAACGACTTGATTATTTCTTCTGCATTTCCCCAACTTAACCTTACCGCACAGCAGGTTTTTGATGCGGCTTTACCACGGTAAAATATGATTGGCGCATGTCCATTATCCGTTAAAAGGAATTTGTGCAAAGCTCAAACCCAATAATGCCCAAGTGAGAGTGTTACTACTGTAAAAATTTTGATTTTTAAGGTAGTAACTGCTTTTAACCAAACTACAATAAATTTGGTTTCTTCTTCTCTGGATGGAGTACCCTTCTTAGCTTCAACTTCCCAACTACTTTGTTGTGGAATAAGCTCGTACTTGTGTTCAATCTTCCTTAAAGCTTTTTGGATATTAATGTAATCCAGATAATCGTTTTTACATTTACCTTGATAATCAACCCGATTGACTATTAAATGCATGTGCGGTCTGATTTCATCCGTATTTAACATTTTAGCATCGGTGTGTAATGCTAATAAATATTGATGGTTATTATCATCAAATGCAAAGGCAATAAATCACCTTTCGACGGAGATTTGGGGTACTGGAGCGAACGTAATAGTAAGCTCTACGACGGAGAAACCTCTAAAGTCTTAAAAAGGCAAAACCATACATGTGGACATTGCGGATTACAGTTTACAAGTGAAGAACGAGTACACTTACATCATATAGATGGGAATCACAACAATTGGAAAACCAAAAATCTAATTGTTATTCATCAATCCTGTCACCAATATGTTCATATGAGCAAAAACGCAAGTTAAGAATATCGAGAGCTGGATACACGAAAACGGGTACGTCCAGATCGAACAGAGAGGTGCCCTGGATAATACCGGGCATCGACTCTATCAATTGTTGAGGTCAAGGGCGCCTTTCTACACGAGCATTTCCTCCTTCCTGCAAGTCATCAGTAGGGTTAGTAACCAACACCATATCCGGAGTTATTCCAGAAGTTACTTCGACTTCTGTACCATAATCCCGTCCAAGTTGAACTTTGTGATAATGTACTGTATTGTCAGGCGCCACAGCTACTACTTGTGTTCCTTTAGCATTAGTAACTAAAGTATTTGCAGGAACTAGTAATGGTGGATTGGTTCGGTTAGCTGTAAACGTAACTTGTGTGTACATACCAGGTCGTAAAAGATTACCTGGGTTTGGAACTAAAATTTCAGTTAATAAAGTATTTGTAGAAGCATCCAAAGAATCAGCAGTACGAACTATTTTACCTGTAAATGTTTTTGCGCTGTACTCGCGGACATTTACTTGTGCAGTTTCTCCTGGGCGAATAGATTGTATAAATGACTGCGGTACACTTACTTTTACACGTAATTGCTCTGTTTGAGCAAGTTTAAATAACCATGCATTGGTGGAATTGCTATTACTACCCGCAGAAATTAAGGCGCCTGTATCAACGTTACGAGCAGTAATTGTACCAGCAAAAGGCGCCGTTACTTGTTTGAAGTTTTGCAATACAGTTAATCGCTGTACATTAGCTCGACTTGCTGCTAAGGAAGCAAGATAAGCATTGACGTTTGCTTGCTGTGAGGCAATACCAGCAATGGCATTATTTATACTGTCTTTATCTGAATTGACGCGCGCTGTAATTGTGTTAACATTTGCCACAGAAGTGTCGTATTGAGTTTTATGTTCGTCAGCAGATAGTGCTGTTACTGCACCCTGTTGTACTAATTGTTGCCAGCGCTGCCAGTTTTGACGTGCGAGTTGCATGTTAGTTTTAGCTTCAACTAATTGCGCTTGTGTTGCTTGTAAATTAGATTTAGCTTGCGATAAATTACTTTGTTTTTGTACTAAGTCTGCTTGTACTTGTGCTAAGTTTGCTTCCGCTTTCGCTAACTCCGCGCGTGCTTGCTGTACATCTTGGTCAGTTTCTGGTGTGTCGATAAATGCTAATGTTTGACCTTGACGTACTCGGTCGCCAATGTCAACTGTTCTTTGACGTAAATATCCACTACTACGAGCATAAATTGTTGTTTCTTGGTTCGCTTGAATGCTACCGGTAAAGTTTAATTCTGTAGAGTTTTTTCCTAGTTTGGGTTTGACGACTTTAAGGGTGGGAACATCGGTTGCGGCAGATTTTGCGAGTGCGTTTAGTTCGGTTTGACGCTGTAAACGTGGGAGGATTCCGATTATTAGTAGTCCGGTGACGATTATACCTGTGCCAGCGAGAAGTGTGATAGATGTGAATTTATTTTTTTTGGGAGTTTTTGGAGTGTCGGTTGGGGGTTTTTGTTGAGTTTCCATAATTTAAATTTATATAGAGTTACCGTGTTATAGGAATTCCAACTACAGGAGTTTCTTCTTCTAAATTACGTGGCTGTTTTCTCCGCAACATGCTGTAAACTACAGGCACAAAAATCAACGTTGCACTCGTTGCTGCTAATAGTCCTCCAATAACCGCGCGTCCCAATGGTGCGTTTTGTTCTCCTCCTTCACCTAAACCTAGTGACATTGGTAACATCCCCATTATCATGGCGCCGGCTGTCATTAAGACTGGACGTAAGCGAGTGTATCCTGCTGAAGCAGCTGCGGGTAAAGCTTTTTCTCCTTCTAGTCGTTGGTCGTTTGCGAATGTTACTAGCAAAATACTATTCGCTGTCGCTACACCAATACTCATAATGGCGCCCATCAAGGAAGGTACACTCAAGGTTGTATTGGTGACGAATAATATCCAAATAATTCCAGCTAAAGCGTTTGGTAGCGCCATCATAATAATGAAGGGGTCTACCCATGATTGAAAGTTTACTACCATCAAGCAATATACAAGCGCAATAGCAAAAATTAATCCAACTCCTAAACCAAGAAACGAGGTATTCATCGTCTCGACTTGACCACGCACGATAATGGAAGAACCGCGCGGGAGTTTACGTTTGTATTCACCAACGACTTTGTATATAGAGTTAGCGACACTTCCCAAGTCTCGACCTTGAACGTTCGCGTAAACGTCAAACACTGGTTGAACGTTGTAATGGTTGATGTTTATGGCAGCTTTACCGCGTTTAACTTCGGCAAGGTTACTTAATAGTTGAGGTGATGTCGATGTTGAGCCAGAATTATTAGCTATTGGTAAACTCTCTAATGTTTCTAGAGAATTAACTTTGTATTGCGGTACTTGTACGGCAACTAGATAATTTACTCCTTTGATAGGGTCTAACCAGTAATTTGGTGAAGTTTGTCCACTGGAACTTAATGATGTAAGTAAATTATTTGCAACATCGCGCTGTGCTAGTCCAACACGTTGCGCTTGTGTACGGTCTACGTTAATACGCAGTTCCGGAGCATCGACAACTTGGTGTAAATGTACATCTACTGCCCCAGATATTTTACTCAACTTGGCTTTGATTTGCTTGGCAATTTCGTAATTAGCTTTACGGTTCTTTGCTGGTCCTATTACTTGAATATCAACTGGCGCCGGTAAACCAAAGTTAAGAATTTGCGTCACAATATCCGCAGGTTGGAAAAAGAATGTTAGCTGAGGAAATTGAGCAGTTAGTAATGTGCGTATCTGCTTGACGTATTGCCATGTTGGATGATGGTGTTCGCTTAGTGATACCAAAATTTCTCCGTCACCTGCACCTATTGTTGCTGAGTCACTAAATGCTAAATTTACACCTCCCACAGGTAAACCAATATTATCAAGGATAATTTCTAATTCTTGTTTTGGTATAGTTTTGCGAATTACATTTTCAACTTCGGTAAAATACCGTTCTGTTTCTTCTATTCTGGTTCCTGCAGGCGCCCGCACGTGTAATCGAAACTGTCCTGCATCTACCTGTGGAAAGAAATCTTGTCCGACAAAAGGTAGAAGTACCAACGCACTCATCCAAAAGGCGCCGAACATTGCAAAAACAGGAGTACGATGATTGAGTGCCCAGGCTAATGTATTGCGGTAGTTAGAGCGAAATCTTTCAAAATGACGATTGAATCTTTGGTGCAGGCGCCAGAATACATCATGCTTAGTGTCTTGGTTATTATCTGACTCATGCTCTATATATAGATGTACTTCGCGTCCAAGTAAAAAATTTGCCATCATCGGCACAACTGTCCGCGATAATAGATATGAAGCAAGCATTGCGAATGCTACTGCCATTCCTAAAGGCATAAACAGCGATTGTGCTACACCCGATAAAAACACAACAGGTACAAATACAATACAGATAGCTAGTGTAGATACCAAAGCTGGAACTGCTATTTGTTGGGCGCCATCTAAAATAGCAGTTTGTAAAGGTTTACCTTGTCCTAAGTTACGGTGAATATTTTCAATTTCCACCGTTGCATCATCAACTAAAATACCCACAGCTAACGATAAACCACCCAACGTCATAATATTGAGCGTTTGTCCTAGCGCGCGCATGATAATAATCGAACATAGAATCGATAATGGTATTGATATAGCAACAATTAAGGTACTGCGCCAACTACCCAAGAATAATAAAATCATTGCAGCGGTTAAACATGCTGCTATCAAACCTTCTGTAAGGACACCTTGAATTGAAGCTTTAACAAATATTGATTGGTCGAATAATAAATCTATATTTAACTCTTTTGGTAACGTTGCTTTAATACGGGGTAATGCTTCCTTGACGCGCGCTACCACATCCAGCGTACTAGCACCACCATTTTTTAGTACAGTTAACAAACTCGAACGTCTACCATCACGACGCGCAATATTAGTTTGAACAGCAAAACCATCGTGAACTTGAGCAACATCACGAATATAAATAACAGTACCGTTAACTTGTTTGATTGGTAAATTATTCAGCGCGTCGATTACTTGCGGACTACTATTTAAACGAACAGTATATTCCCGTTCCCCTAACTTCGCGCTCCCCGCAGGTAATATTAAATTTTGTGCGTTAATTGCCGTCGTCACATCTGTAGCAGACAAACCTTTCGCAAAAAGCGCTTGTGGGTCAATATCCACCATAATTTGCCGAGGTTTACCACCATATGGTAGTGGTACAGAGGCGCCTTGTATTGTTGCTAACTGTGTTCGTAAGAAATTATTACCATTGTCATATAATTCTTGCTCTGACAGTGACTTACTACTAACACTCATCTGTAAAACAGGAACATTTGAAGCGTTATAACGAATAATTAGCGGTGGGGTAATACCAGGTGGCATAATCCGCAGTAACGTTTGTGTAATCGATGTCAACTGTGCTACCGCAGCTTCTACTTTGGCGCCGGGTTGAAAGAATACTTTAATAACGCTAACACCGTTAAGTGATTGTGATTCAATGTGTTCAATATCATTAACGGTCGTTGTATACGCGCGCTCATTAGTAGTAACAATACGCTGCTCCATTTCCTCTGGTGCAACACCCCCATAAGTCCAAATAACGCTGACAACAGGAATATTAATCTCAGGGAAAATATCTACAGGCATTCGTAAAATAGTTATTACACCCAACACAACAATTAAAATTGCAGTGATTACAAATGTGTAAGGACGACGAAGCGCTAGTTTTACTATCCACATAAATAAAGGGGGGAAAGAAATTTCCAAAAATTAAATCATTCATCTTGTGGAACAGGCATCCTTGCCTGTCTAATATATAAGGTAGACAGTTTCCATTTAATATAATAGGAAGGGACGGGCAAGGATGCCCATTCCACAAGATGTTTATTCCACAAGATATTTATTCCACAAGATATTTATTCCACAAGAAAATCTTTAAAATTACCTATAGACTTCAATTGCTAAGTTGTTTTCTGTTTCCAGCAGTTCTGATAACCATTCAATTTCAGACTCGATAACAGCTATCGCACGTTTTTGCAATGCTACTTGAAAAACATCCTCTGTAAATGGAAGCGCTTTTTTCTCAGCAAGACGCAAACGACACGATATTAACCGATGGTCGATTAATTGTATTCGCTCTTGTGATGATAAGTCGCTGAAAAAGAAAAACTTGATCATGAACCTGGAACGCACGTTTACCCAGCTTTCTTGGGGATGTGCCAGCATTTCTTGGCGCCAGTTAGTTTTACCCGTGGGTGTAATGCAATAGAACTTACCCCCATGTGAGGCTTCTTGTACTTGTTCGGTACACAGCATGACTTCTCCCTGGTCTTCCATCCGTTTCAAAAGTGGATAAATTGCCCCATAATTCACGCAAATACTGCAACTCATGAACGTTTCCAGGGATTGTTTGAGGCGATAACCGTTCATTGGTTCACGCTGCAACAAACCCAATACCGCAAGCTTTAACATTTAGTTATATCAGGTTGATATATCTATAAACAGTAACAGGCTATAAACATTTCAGCAAGTAGTTCATTGGTAAAGATTTATGATAAAGATAAGCAACGGATATAACGGATGTAACGGATGAACTATTTATTTATCTGTTAGAGGATGTTTGAAAAGTTACGAAAGCTAATGAATAACGCCCGCAATCCAAAAATCTGAAATATACTATTTATGAATTATGAAGGGCTATTGCCTAAAGGTTATCGTCTAAAATTGAATGATTTATCGTCTACTCTTAAATACTAAGTGTATTGACTTACGTCTGCCCAATGTGCTAATGGTCTTGACTTTGGTAACATTGATTACTTTTGTCACTGCACTCTTGGTCGGGGATTATTCCTTAACAGTTTTAGATGTATTTAAAAGCCTTGTAGGGTGGACGACAGCAGACTTTGAGTCGCTTTTCGTTATCCGCACGCTACGTCTACCACGAGTGTTAATTGCTTGGTTAGTAGGCGTAGGTTTAGCTGTTTCTGGGGCGATTTTGCAAGGATTAACGCGAAATGTTTTAGCTGACCCTGGTATTATTGGTGTGAATGCAGGTGCAGCATTAGGTGCAGTGAGCATAATTGTGCTTTTTCCTACAGTTCCTTTTGAACTGCTACCAATCGTGGCTTTTGGGGGTGGGTTGACTATAGCATTGCTCATCTATTTACTAGCAGGAGGTAAAAATAGTTCTCCTTTACGCTTAGTTCTCTGCGGAGTAGCTTTAGCTGCGGTTACTAATGCTCTTACCACCTTAATGCTAACTTTTGGAAAAATTAACAATGTCACTGTAGCCTTAGTATGGCTAGCGGGGAGTGTTTCTGGCAAGAGTTGGGAACAGTTTTGGCTTTTGCTGATTTGGATGTTGGTGCTTGTGCCTTTGCTATTGTTAATGGCAAGAGAATTAAATGTTTTGCAATTTGGTGATGAAGTTGCAAGAGGGTTAGGCTGTGCGGTAATCAGACAGCGAACTTGTCTTTTACTAATTAGTGTAACTTTAGCTTCTGTCTGTGTCGCTACTGCTGGCGCCATGAGTTTTGTTGGATTAATTGCTCCCCATTTTGCTCGCCGTTTGGTAGGGTCATTCTCTAATAGATTGATACTAGTTACTGCCTTGATAGGTGGTTTGTTAGTAATGTTAGCAGACTTGTTAGGGCGGACGCTATTTGCTCCTATCGAACTGCCCTGTGGATTAATGACTACAGTTATTGGAACACCTTACTTTATATATATGTTGTTACAAAGCCATTGGAAGCAAAAGTGATGAGTTTGGAGACCCGCAGATTAAATCTAGGTTATGACAACAAATGTATTATTTCTCAGCTAGACTTAACAATTCCCAGTTCTCAAATTACTGTGTTAGTCGGTCCTAACGGCTGTGGAAAGTCTACATTGTTACGAGGTTTAGCTCGGTTGCTCAAACCTGATGCCGGCAATGTTTACCTTGATGGCGCCGACCTATTCAAAAAGTCTACCCAAGAAGTTGCTAAAAGAATGGGAATACTATCTCAAGGGTCAGTAGCTCCAGAAGATTTAACTGTGCGTGACTTAGTGGCAATGGGTCGATACCCGCATAAGCATTGGTGGGAAGGTCGATCTAAGGAAGATGAGCGATTGACCGAGTGGGCACTTTCAACTACAGGTTTGCTGAAAATGGCAGACACACCTTTGGATAATCTTTCTGGGGGACAGCGCCAGCGTGCTTGGATTGCGATGACGTTGGCACAGGAAACATCCATATTATTGTTAGATGAGCCGACTACTTTCTTAGATTTGGCGCATCAAGTGGAGGTACTGGAACTACTATGGGAGTTAAATCGCTCACAAGGTAGAACGATTGTAATGGTTTTACACGACTTAAATCAAGCATGTCGCTATGCTGATTATTTAGTAATGCTACGGGATGGAAAGGTGTTTGCTAAAGGTACACCTAAGAAATTAATGACAGAGGCGATGTTGCTTTCAGTGTTTGGCTTGGAATGTTGTATTATTAATGATCCAGTGGCAGGTACGCCAATGTGTGTTCCGCGATTACCTCATCGCCTGGGAGCAGATATCGAAACAAATCATCAATCACTCGATTAGCAGCCAGGGGTCCGGTACCAAGCCAGTAATAAGGAACCTCATGTACCCTATGACGTTGGACAACTTTTAATTTAGTCCATAATGGCTCTGCTTTTAGCTGTCGCAAAGCTTGTTGAACATCACCAATCCCAATATCAACTTTAGTTACAAATACAATATCCCCCTCTACCCAATCAAGAAGCTCTTTAGAAATTGGATAAGCAATAGGGTTTCCTCCCTTGCGGCGTGTAGCTTCAATATCTAAATTTTGTAAGGGTGGGCGAGGCAGACCTGCATCTTTTAGAATAGTGGAAGAAAAAGCACCTTTTGTAAATACGGATACTGAATCAGTAGCTACGCGCAAAATTGATACTTTGGTTTCGCTGAGTTGTTTACCCATGCGAGTTTTAAACTGAGTTAGGCGCCTGTTATAGTTTGCCATAACTTGAGAAGCTACTTGTTTCTTATCTAAGGTATTGGCAATGAACGTAAAAATCTCTTTCCAGTCCCCACTTGTTTCTAGCTTTACTAGTACTGTGGGAGCGATATCTGATAAAAGTGGGTAAATGTTTTTGTGAAAAATACTGCTACCTAAAATTAAATCTGGTTTCAGAGCGAGAATTTTCTCTAAATTATTTGGTGACCAGCTTACGTCTTTAATTCCTACTGTTTTATCTTTAACATGTATTTGTTCGAGATACATACGAGGGGCACCTACTGGCTTGACTCCCAACGACAAAACTGGATCTAACACGTAAGCGTCTAAGACTACGATTCGTTGAGGGTGGAGAGAAATTTTAGTTTCACCCATAACGTGTTTGATAGGTCTAATGTTAACTGGGGAGGAAACGATAGGAGAAATAGGACTAATTTGATTATGACCGCAAGCAGAAACATATAGGAGTAAGAAAGACACAATCAACAATAAATGTTTCCAATACTTCCTTACTATTGAAATCAGAAAAAGCGTTATTACCGCCGCCACTAAAAATATAAGCATCAACTCTACTTCCGGTCTGCCCTATTAATGACCCAACTATCTGTTTTTGTATCCCGTATCAAGGATAAACGCAATGACTCAGGAACTACACTACTTCCTCTCGAATATTTCAAATCTGTATCTACAATAGCAGCTTCATTACTTTTTGACACTAGAGAGACTTCTTGAATCTCAATTTTGTCAACTGATCCCCACCATTGTAAAAATGATTGGTATCCCTTTTCGTGAACTTTTGTATCAGTTTGAAGTTGATTGGATAGATGCTTCCAAGCAGCAGAATACTGACGGTTATTGAGATTTGAATAGTAACTTTGCACGATTTTTTCTGGTGGAACTCCAGAGTTATCTGATTGAGATTTGTTTACACTCTGTTTTTCACCATTAGGCATCGTTGCTCCTTCAAAGTTGCTAAACCATTGGCTTGTTTCTTCAAGGTTAGCCCGTTCAAAATTTGCCTCTCTGAAATCTCCCCGGAACATATCAGCTTTTTTTAAATTTGCTCCTTGCATATTAACCATTTGCATTTGTACAGTTTTCAAAGAAGTTGAAAGTAATTTGGCGCCAACAAAATTAGCAGCATTAGCTTTTACATCTTCTAGCACAGCTTTAGTCAAGTTCGCACCGCTAAAATTCGCTTTTTCAGCCCTTGCTCCATTTAATTCAGCATTTTCTAGCTTGGCGTTACTGAGATTTGCAGAAGTTAGATTTGCATTTTTTAATTTAGAATCTTGAAGATTTGCGCTAACTAAAGTGGCGCCAAGAAGACTACTATTACTCAAGTTGGCACCAAGTAGATTCGCTCCATTCAAATTGGCTTGTCTCAGATCGGCGCCTTGCAAATTCACATCTTGTAAATCACAAGATGGACAACGCTTTGTACTGAGTAATACTTGAACATTTGCTAATCGTTGTTTTTGTGTATCTTGTATCTGTTTTTGTTTTGCTAATTCAGCATTTTGGAAACTTTGAATCTTTTCTTTTCCATACATTAATACAGAAGTAATTAAAGCACCAATTGTTATTATTAATGAAATAAATGCAATACCAATTGACAAATATAAAATATATTTCTTGAGATTAGGTTGATTATTAATATGAGCAGCGCGTGAATGTATAATATTATTAGAACTAGGTGATTGATTTGGAATAATTTGAGGCGGTACAGAATTATTATTAGAATTAAGTGATTGATTAGGAATAGTTTGAGGCGGTACAGAATTATTATTAGAATTAAGTGGTTGATTAGCAATAAGAGGCGGTACAGAATTATTATTAGAATTAAGTGGTTGATTAGCAATAAAAGGCGGTACAGGATTATTGGTATTAAAATTTGGTAATTGATTAGGAATAATTTGAGGTTTTATAGTCGTATTTGTATTGAGTAAAAATTTATTTTTTACTAATGAAAGATTAAGGCTAAAAGGAGCAGAAAAAATATCAACGCCTAGCTTCTTTTTCCGTTCACACCAGTAGCAGTTAGCATTGCTCTGGTTATAGAAATGATTAGACACTGTGCTACAATGTGTCAACTGATCTATTGCAATACGTAAAGCATTGTACCAGTCTTGTGGGGTTGGCCGTGAATAGGGAGATGTATGCCCGTCGTTAAAGCATTTTAAAAATAATTTCTGAATTTCTGGATGAACTACGTTTAAGGGAATTTCTTTATCGGTAAGTTGAAGGTTACGACTTTGACCATGTAACCACAAACCTTGACGAATAAGTTCAATCGTTTGTGGTCCATCTCCGGGACCAGTCCACTTTCCGCCAAATGGGTGATAGCCAAAAAGCAAATGGAAAATTATTACAGCTAGCCGAAAGTTGTCATGATGTGTAGTTTGAGTTACGGAAGAAGGCTTTTTATTTAATAGCTCAGGGGGATCATAATCAGGAGTACAAACAGGACAATGGTAAACTGTTCCAAGTTTAGGGTCAATTACCTGAAACGAGTCAGTATCAATAATAGAAACTAAACCTTGGTCATTTACCAACAAATTTTGTGGCTTCATGTCACCAATAACGTAACCTTTAGTGTGAAGCGCGCCTACAATTAACGCAACATTGTATGCAGCTGCGTGTAAATAATACCAATTAAACCCTTGGGCATCTCTTTGACGGCACTTAGGATTATAAACATGTGTTAGTTCTTTTGCTTGACTAATAGGAGGCATTAAAAAACCAACACAACTACCAGAACTGTTCATCAACAAATCTTGCACCCAAGCAATAGAAATATGATTTTGCTTCTTTGTTGGGTCTTCAGGTGGATTAACCATCATCACTTGCAATTTCTTAGCTCTCTCTAAGTTTGGAGAGTGATAAATTTTGCCTAAATACCCATTACAATCAGTTTGCCAAACTTCTCCTTCTCCACTTTTAGCTAACCTTTTTGTTAGGGAAACGTACCGACCTTTGCTATCATAGTAATCATTCATAACAGTTAGCCTCAAATCTTCAATTGAAGAGGTTAGTATAAAATATAGCCTAAAAGCATCCCAACAATAGCAATGCTTGAGGCAGAAAATAACACAATTCTATTTTTATAGAAAAAATGCCAGATGTTATCTAAATTATTAACATTTAAATGTAGAAAATTAAGTTTTATTATAGTTCTTCTAAACCGCCGATTAAATATCAAAATGCAAGTAATACTAAAAACCCAAACTATAGACACAAAATTAAATAGCAAAATTACCCATTTTAATGATTTATCTTGTGTACATAAAAAAGTAAATAAATAACCATTCAAAACACTGCATGAAAAACTTCCTGATAAATAAAGCCAGAGAGTAATTGTATATTCTCTATTAGTTTTGTATGCAACAGTTTCTTTTTCACTACTTTCATGTTGAATATTTTCGCTTATCGATGCTACATCTGAATTAGTATTAGGTTTATGAATTTCACTTTCATATAAGCATATTAGGATAGTTTTATCATCATCAGTGCGAGCATTTAACTCTTTTGAATTTAGCCATTTTTTAATATCTTCTTTTTCTTGCTCCAGATTTACTGTAGTTCTAAGACCTTCTTCAAATGGTTTGAAAAAACCTGCACTTGCTTTCCAGTTGCAAAAATCAATTGCTAACCTTTCCAAGCCATCTGTGGAAGCACAAATAAATTTTGGTTTGTATTCAAAAACACCCACCTTCATTTCTAAAAGTGCGTCTGCTGATGTGATAAATGTTGTTTCATTAGCGTATTCCCCTTTGGCTGGGGTAAAAAGCAGTTCATATTCATCGGAATTTTCAGGATGCACGACAATAAAACCATCGCCAATTTGCATAGCGGTAATCCAAAAAGGAGTTGCGATGAATACTAATAAAGTACAGGCTAAATCTTTTAAGTCACAACTTTTCTCATGGGCTATATTTTTTAAATTATCAATTGCATTTTGACAAACAGTATAAAAATACTCTTTGGCTTTAACTTTTGATATTGGCTGCTGTAATTCATTAATATTTTCACCTTCAAAGATTTTTTTCAAATCTGAAAGTGCAGTCTGAACTGCATATTTTGCTCCCAAATCAGAATGTTTAGCACTACCAGCTCCATCAGCAACGGCGCCAATAATTATACGCTCAATAACTTCGTAATCACCGTAGTCTTGGCAGGGCATTTTGCGTTCAATATGACTAGTTCCTTCTATAGAACTAAGAATAGCTTTCCATTTCATAAAACATCCTCACTTTTAAGTAGGTGCTTGACCCCATCCGACTGACGGAAGCGCAACCATAGTAGTCTCTCCTGGTTTGCTGTTAGAAACACTTTTCATTGAGTTACTTAGCCAGAGAAACATTTCTCTGAAGTTCAGTCCATCCAAGACCATCGGCGGGCGTTCTGACGGCGCAATTTGTTTTAAAATATTTATATCTGCTCCTTTTACAGCAACGGCAAAGAAAACTATTTTGCCATTTTTTTCCTCACTTCTGACACGTTGTCCTACATTTTGCCAGCTATCAGTAGGCGCCCCATCTGTAATCAGCCATACCCAAGGGCGATAACATTGAATACCATTATCTCTGTAAGTTTGTTTACGCTCTTGTATTAAAAGACCATATTCAATAGCTTGTCCCATTGGAGTTGTACCAGAGGCTTTTAATTCTGGTGGCATAAATTCGTCAACTGTTATAAAATCTTGAATTAAATTTACTGAGTTACCAAAGGTGACGATGGCAACTTCAACTCGAAGTGAGGCTAAATTGTCTTCCTGTACTGAATCCTTAAATGTAACAATTCCTTTATTTAATTCTTGAATTGGTTGACCATCCATAGAGCCGGAGCTGTCAAGTAAAATGACCACTGGACATCGTGGTTCAGGATTCATGACAAATTCTGGTTGTCCTACAGGCATTTGAATCTCCTTTTTGCATTCAATTAAAGTGGTAGTATCAAAATTAACCGTATTTATATTTAGTTAGGTAGCTTGATAAATATTCTTCATTTCTGCTTTTATTTAAGGTAAAAGCAGTGTCCAGCACATCTTTCTACTACACCATTCCAGCCCCATGAATAAATAGGAAAGGCTAATAAAAATAAAAATAACAAAAACTTGAGTATACCTTTTTTCATATTTTCTCCGGCAATAAAACCAAAGGCTAGTAATATTAAATCACGAATTGTACCCTCTAAAACTTTATCAGAATCGCCACGGCTAATCAATAATTGAATAATAAAGTCAATAGTGATTAATAAACCCCCTCCCCAGATTTCTAACACGCTTCCTCCACAAATTAGTGAAGTTAATGCCATATGAGCGGAGAGTAATAAAACCATTAGCGCTATTGTTCCATCGATTAAATGTACTATTGAGCTAACAGAGGACAATGAATTAAGAAAATCAATAGGAGAAGCTTGAGCAACTATTTCTAATGCAAAACTTTGAAATAATATATAAGCCATTTATTACCCCTAGCAAGTGCGACACTTTTTCAACTAGCTTGAAAAATAATAATTGTTTTTATTTTCTTTTACGAAATATTAAATTTTCAACAAATTTTTTAACACCTTTAGTTAATGAAATATCATTTCTTCTGATTTTTATAGTTTCTCGCTCACGCACATAACCATCAAACCTACCGATGTTGAGAAGTTCACTAACACTTCCACCAAAATGACCTGTTAAATTAAATACGTTAAGCCAGAATAGAAGAATCAAAACAAAGAAGTGCCCCATAAAAGGGCCAAGAATTAGCAGCATAAGTAGTTGCATAGTTTGAAAAGGAATGCTACCAATAATTCCAATTTTGGCAAACCACAATCCAACAACAATAGTTCCTCCTACATAAATGAGGAACCAAATAAAAGGAAATCTTTGTTTGAGGTAGTTATAAATAAATCTAGTGGCAAGGCAGTAAGCCACCATACAAATCATAATAGTAGTTGCTTCTCCCATAAATAACCTCGAAAAATATCTAGCTGTAACTTTAATTTACAAAAATAAATAATTAGCCTAAATTATGTAGAGTTTGGTCTAGGCACTAGGTTACAAAATGAAAGATCAGGTTAATAACCTTATTCTTGATTAGGTGTGGAACAGCTTACTAATAGTGCCAATGAAAGAATATTCTCATATTTACTCTGATTTGTCATCTCGAAAAAGTCGTAAAAGGTCGTAAAAAGTCGTATACTTCAATATCTTATAATACATTTATAGATAGTTTAAGATATTATTTTATCAGTACCGAATCAGGTATATGTAAATATAAGTCAATAAACATAATTGATTTAAAAACATGGAACATGAAGATAGTTTAAGAAAAGTTAACGACTTTTTACAAACCACTACTTCTGAGGTACAGTCTGATTCTGCAATCAATAGCGGAACTGATGAAGAAAATTTGAGCTTCTCAGATTCTGAAGTTGTGTTAGCTGCTCAAGAACAAGTATCTCAAGAAATTCTTGGTAGCATCTCAACCCTGCAATCTAATATGTGTTCTCTTCAAGAATTGATAGAGCGGCGCCTCAGCTATGATCAAACGAAGGAGGAAGCTTTCAATAACTTGTATAATGAGTTAGATGAGCTAAAGAAAAACTCTGATTTTGAGAAAAACAAGCCATTATATATTGACTTAATTTTACTGTTTGATAGAATTGAGAGTGTTCGTCATGATTTAATACAGCGAGACAATGCCTTTGACGAAAGCGTACCGAAAGTATTAGAAACTCTTAAAGATGAGTTACTAGAAATTCTTTATCGTCGAGGGATTGAGATAATTGAATCGATACATCAAGAATTCAATCGCGCTGAACAACGTGCTATCGGTGTCGAAGTCACGACTATTGAGGCTGAGAATAATCAAGTATCGCGCGTCGTTAGAAGAGGATTTAAGCACCAAAGTAGTCTGGTTAGGCCGGAAGAAATAATCATCAAGAAGCTGCAAAAAAATTAAATTCAATAGCTTCAAAATTCTGTTACTAGTATTCAACGATACACCGGAGTTAACTAGCATGAGTGAAGAAACTATCGTTGGGATAGATTTGGGCACAACTTTTTCTGCTATCGCGTATATAAATAGCTATGGGAAACCAGAAGTTATTCCTAATTTGGAAGGAGACAGAACAACACCTTCAGTTCTATTCTTCGATGACGATGGTGAGGTAATTATTGGTAAAGAAGCTTTAAATCAAGCAATTACAGACCCACAGCGTACCGTTCGCTTTATCAAGCGAGAAATGGGAAATCCATCCTTTCGTCTAAATATTGACGGTAAAGAATATCTACCAGAAGACCTTTCGGCAATGATTTTGAGAAAACTCAAAAATGATGCTCAAGAGCGTTTAGGTAAAAAAATTGACAAAGCTGTAATTAGTGTACCCGCCTATTTTAAAGATTCTCAAAGAGAAGCAACACGTCAAGCTGGAAAAATAGCTGGTTTGGATGTTATTCGCGTTTTAAATGAACCAACAGCAGCAGCATTAGCTTACGGTCTGGATAAAGAAGTAGACCAAACTATACTTGTTTATGACTTCGGAGGTGGTACATTTGATGTCACTATCATGAAAATTGCAGGACAAGAGTTTACCGTTTTGGCAACTGATGGTGATGCAAGATTGGGTGGAAGCGATATTGATGCTCTCTTAGTAGACTTTTTGGCATCAGAGTTTAAAAAAATACATCAAGTTGATTTACGAGATCAGCCACATACTCATCAAGACCTATGGGACAAAGCCGAAATTTCTAAAAAAGACCTTTCATCTAGAAACTCGACAATTTTAACCTTATCGCTAGGGAAAAAGACAGCCAAAATAAATTTAGACCGTGATGATTATCATGACTTGATTGCCGAATTGATTCAAAAAACCGAAGGTTGTATGAACCGAGTCATTCAAGATGCAAATTTAGACTGGTCTGATGTTGACCGAGTTTTGCTAGTTGGTGGTTCTAGCAAAATTCCTATAGTCAAGGAAATGGTTGAACGTGTAACAGATAAAGAACCTGCTAGAGACATGAACCCCGATGAATGTGTTGCTTTAGGAGCAGCTATTCAGGCATCTATAGCGACAATTGAGCCAGTTGAATCCAAATCAACAAATCAAGATTCTACTTACACAGATAAAGTTGATGATAATAGTAATGTTGATATCAGGATTATTGATGTTGCTTCTCACAGTTTAGGTGTACGAGCCTTCTCTAGGGAAAAAAATAAATATACTAACAGTATTATTATCCCTCGGCTTACCAGGATTCCTTGCGAAATAACAAAGACTTTTGCAACCAACGAAGATAATCAAGCTCGGATTGAATTTGAAGTGTTACAAGGAGAGGATGAAGACCCATATTCGCCAGATATAGATCGAATTGGAAAAGCTGGACTCAAAAACCTTCCATCTCATAAAGCTGGAGAGTTACTCATAGATGTCACTCTCAAATATACTGCTGACGGAACTATTGAAGTTATTGCGACAGAACAAAAAAGCGGGCAGGTTTCTCGTGAGGTTGTGATGCAGAAATCTGGAACTTTATCCGATGAAGTAATTGAAGAAAAGCGTCAGCAATTAGAGGAGATGAACATATAATCATAGATATTCAGTCGCCTAAAAACATTTGTGTAAATATTTTTGTAACAACAAATTCACTTCTTTTTAATTATGAGCAAAGTTGTAGGAATTGACTTAGGGACAACCTTCTCGGCAGTAGCATATATTAATAAATATGGTAAGCCAGAAATCATACCTAACCGCGAAGGAGAAAGGATAACGGCTTCTGTGGTATTTTTTGAAGAAGGTACACCAATTGTGGGCAGCATTGCAAAACGCTCTGCTATTACCAATCCGTATGATACTGTTCAATTTGTGAAGCGGAAAATGGGCGACCCGGAGGCTAAGTATTATATAGAGGAAGAAACATATACTCCTGAAGAAATCTCGGCAATAATTCTGAAGCGTTTGAAAGAAGATGCAGAAACTGCTTTAGGAGAAAAAGTTAGCGATGTAGTGATTACAGTGCCTGCTTATTTTAATGACGCTCAACGCAAAGCGACTCAGGATGCTGGTCAAATAGCTGGGTTCAATGTTCTTCGTATCATTAATGAACCAACAGCAGCATCTCTCGCATATGGACTGGACAATATTAATAAAGGTCAAACGATTCTAGTCTACGACCTTGGTGGTGGAACCTTTGATGTCACAATTATGCGAATTGGTAAGCAAGGGATAGAAGTTATAGCTACTGACGGGGATAAAAACCTTGGTGGCTTTGACTGGGACAATGAAATTATGAAGTTCTTAAATCAGGAGTTTCAGAAAGAAGGTGGTTCTAATCTTTTTGATGACCCTACCTTGGAACAAGATTTGCGAGACAAAGCAGAAATTGCCAAGAAAACTCTTTCAACAAAAAGCAAAACAAAGGTGTTTCTATCAGCAGGCGGTAAAACTGTTAATATCACCATGACATTGGAAGATTTTCAAGAAATTACCCAGCATCTGATTGATAAAACTGGCGACATAATGGAAATTGTTCTTGAAGATGCGAAATTAACATGGAAAGACATTGACAAAGTTCTTTTGGTTGGTGGTTCAACTCGAATGAAGGCTGTTCCAGCTTTAATTGAAAAAATCACAGGTAAACAAGCTTCTTTAGAAGTGCATCCTGATGAAGCTGTTGCTGTTGGTGCTGCCTTACAAGGAGCATTATTACAAATTCAGCAAAAAAGTGCGGATATTGTTGACTTTAAGCAGAAAAACGCTGACCTTGTAGAGCTTCAAGTTGGTGGAGTTGATTTAGTTGAACTTGAGTCCTTTCAAATTCAGGACGTTAACTCTCACAGCATGGGGGTAATTGTTGTTGATGATAATAACCGGGATATGAACTCGATTGTTTTATCCAAAAATACTCCTATTCCCTGTAAAGTAGCCAAGAGCGGGTATTCTACACGCATGGACAAGCAGACAGGAATAATGATTCAGGTTACAGAGGGTGAAGGTGAAGACCTCAAATACGTAAAGATTCTCGGAGAGGGAACCATGTCGCTTCCTCCATATCCAAAAGGCGCCCCTTTAGAGGTTGTTTTTGAGTATGACTCTAACGGTATTGTCCATGTAACTGTTTATGATTTAACTCCTAGACAAAAAAAGCTATTAGGTGAGCTAAAAATTAAGAGAACATCAAACTTAGACGACCAGCAAGTTAAGGATAAACAGAGAAAACTGAGCAGTCTGGGTGTTAATTAGTTGTAGAGACGCTTTATGCGCGCGTCTCTACTGCCGCAAACGACTAAAAATAATGTAGGAAACTGTATACTATGATTGACTACTACAAACTTCTAAATATCAGCAAAACTGCTGGAGAGGAAGAA
>NZ_JBXXZH010000159.1:0-22113 GCF_059640475.1 Calothrix sp. CBUCES-K 9914 | reverse complement strand
CTGGAAGAGTATAACAAAGCTTTAGATATTCAACGTTCAATACCAAGACCTAAATTAGAAGCAACTACTTTAAAACAAATTGGATTACTCCATAAATCATTAGGTGACTACCAATCAAGCATTAATTATTACACAAAAGTATTAAATATATATAAGCAGATAGGAGATAAACCTGAGCAAGCTGTAACTCATGGTTTGATTGCCAGTATTTATGATGCATCAAAAAACTATGATGAAGCGCTTAAATCTTATGAGCAAGCACTACTTTTATTAAATAAAGAGGATTATCAATCAGAAATCCTCACACTTCGAGGTATGGTTAGAACATACAACTCTTTGAAAAATTATCCCAAAGCTTTAGAAACGGCAAAACGAGCATTATCTTTATCTAAAAGCAAAGGTAAAAATGAAGAATCTAAATCTTTAAATATCCTTGCTTATGTTTATGAATCAAATGGTGAATATCAAAAAGCTTTAGAAATATATCAAACAATTCTTCAATATTTTCGACAAGCAGGATTACGATTTGATGAAGCCGATATGTTGAGTAATATCGGTATGAATTACACTTTAACAAATCAATATAAATTGGCAATCAATACATATAATGAAGAATTGAAATTAAGACGAGTTTTTAAAAACGGTACAGATGAAGCAGATGCTCTTTATTTCATTGCCACCAACCAACGCAAACTAAAAAACTTGGAAACTGCACTTATCAACATCGACGAAGCAATTAAAATCATCGAAAACATACGTGGCAATGTCAAAAGTCAAGATTTACGCACATCCTACTTCGCCACAGTTCAAAGCTACTACAAATTCAAAATAGACCTGTTGATGGAACTTCATAAAAAAGACCCATCTAAAGGATACAATGCCCAAGCAATCGAAACCAGCGAAGCTTCCCGCGCGAGAGGACTTGTAGAATTGTTAACAGAAGCGCGCGCTAATATCCGCAAAGGTTCAAACCCTGAACTTTTAACAGAAGAAAGTCGCTTACAAGCTTTAATTGATACAAAAGAAAAACTGCGGTTTGAAATTGTTAACAGCAATAAAATTAAAGAACGCGCTTTCAAAGCCAACGCTGACAAATTACAAACAGAAATCGACGAACTTCTCAACCAACAAAAGCAACTGGAAACCAAAATCCGCCAAAGTAATCCCAAATATGCTAATCTCAAATATCCCCAGCCTCCGACTTTAGCACAAATTCAGCAACAACTAGATAAAGACACCCTACTTTTACAGTATTCCTTGGATAAAGATCGCAGTTTTTTATGGGTGGTATCTCCAACCTCCCTCGATACCTATGAATTACCCAAAAAGTCTGAGATAGACAAAAGTGCCATCAATCTATTTTGCTTCATCAGTGATAACAGTTCTAAACCACCTTCCGCAACAAACAAAGAAAATCCTTGTACAAACATCAAAACTCGCAGGATTGACAAAGCTGCAACCGAACTGAGTCAACTTATCCTTGCACCAGTAAAAGATAAATTAGGGAAAAAGCGTTTAGTCATAGTCGCTGATGGTGCTTTGCAATACGTTCCCTTTGCTGCTTTAGCTGATTTGAATTATCAACCCCCCAAAGATTCAAAATCCTCAACTAATAGCGAAAATTCTCGACCAAATCAAAAAGATAGTTCTTGTACAAACACTGGTGGAATTCGTATTTGTCAAGACAATAATTCACCACAGAACAAATTTGATTACCAACCGTTATTTGTCAACCATGAAATAGTTAATTTACCTTCCGCATCAACCATTGCCATTCAACGCCAAGAATTCGCCACTCGTTCATCAGCAGGTAAAAAAACCTTAGCCATCCTCGCTGACCCAGTGTACAGCGCTACCGACGAGCGATTGAAAAGTACCCAAAATAAACAATTAAACAAACAACAAACTCAACAAGATTCCCTTGCTATAGAACTAGAACGCTCTGCCCTCAAACGTTCTGGGGATATTCTCAACCGCCAAGGTTGGACGCGACTTTTAGGTACACGTACAGAAGCAGAGACTCTTTTACAGCTTGTACCAAAAGCAAACAGGTTACAAGTTTTTGATTTTGATGCTAATTATAACTGGGCAACCAGCAGCGCTTTAAATCAATTCCGGATTTTACACTTCGCTACCCACGGTTTTGTTAACGATGCCAACCCAGAGTTATCAGGTATTGTCCTTTCTTTGGTAGATAAACAAGGTAAAGATATTCGGGGGTATTTGCGCTTGGGAGACTTATTTAACCTCGATTATCCTGCCGATTTAATTGTGCTGAGTGCCTGTGAAACTGGGTTAGGCAAAGAAATTCAAGGCGAAGGATTGGTAGGATTGACAAGAGGCTTAATGTATGCAGGCGCCGAACGTTTAGTAGTGTCCTTGTGGCAGGTTGATGACAAAGGGACAGCAGCGTTTATGCAGGAATTTTATAAACAAATGTTGCAGGAAGGTAAACCAGCGAATGAAGCTTTGAGGGCAACACAACTGAAGATGTGGCATTCTGAAAAATGGCGCCATCCCAATTATTGGGCAGCGTTTACATTTTTGGGTGAGTGGCGATAATTATCATAGGTAAAAAACTCCACCGCTTATAAAAATATAGGAAAATCTAGTTTCCTCTATCCAAGTCCACGGTATAACTTACTTTGAATCAGAATGGAAACGCTACTAAGTAGACTTGGGTGCTGCCCGACGTTCAGTTTTTACACGTACTTGCTCGACAATATCCTTGACCACCATTCCCCAGTTAGGTGCGCTGAAATAATCGTGCCGTGACTTAATTATGGCAGCGTTCAAAGTGATTTTATTCAATTTCGACCAACCGCTCCATACGTGTTTTCTTGAATTCACTTCAAGATAAGCGGACACGGATGCGGGTAATCTCTCAGACAGATTCATTCCTCTTCTAGCTATGACTAAAGCAGCTGCAACATCGCTACTTAGACCATACATTTTGGAATATTTGACTAATCCAATAATTGACGTATAGGCAGGATTCTTTTTATATAAAGTAATTCCTCTGTTTGAAAGTATTGATTCCAGAAATTGATACAATTTACTGTAAGCAAAATTTGATAACATTTTTGCATATTTTCTACCCTTTTCCCGTAACGATTCTTTCTTTTTGTCAAAGTCTAATGACTCACAAATAACTGGACAAGCGTATTTAGCAGCTAAGTTTGCTAGTTCAATCGAAGCATTAACTAACTGTTGGGAATTAAAATTTTTACCGAGACCAGATTGTAATGGTATAGTTCCAAATTCTTTTAAATTCCCTTGGTAATCTACATAAGCCCAACCAATAGAATTGGGATTAATGTCTATACCAATAGCACCATATTCAATCGGTCTACTAACTTTTTCTAATTGTTGTGGTGTAAATTGGACACCTACAACCCAACGATTATTTTTCCTGTAAAAGTGCCAGGTTTTAGCTCCTTGAGTAGGCAACCTATTAATATTTCTATCAAAGCTACCCGCATACGTTTCAACGTACTTACCATACTTAGCTTCTAAACAATATGGAACACGGAATGATAGTTTTGAGCCATCATATTGACAAACTTGATTACCAAAACTTTCATCACTTGAACCAACTATAAAAACTTCATTGCTTGAAACCTTTACTTGAAGACGTGCCGTTTTTAGGTAAGCTATTTTCTTCTCTAGTTGGTAGACGTAACGTTTTTTGTGATGAATTTGAAACTTAAGAGTGTGCCAATTAGAACGACCTGTGTACAAATCGCAGCATAAAGGAAACTTGCATCCAGTTTTGGATTGAAGCCAGTTTTTCTTCGCATAAAATTTCTGACTGTTTTTAAGCTTTGAGAGTGAATTTTTAATCCATATCAATGCTGATTTTAATTTTCCCTCTAACTGTTTTATATGGTTATTGCGGCATTCTGAAGCTGCAGAGACTTTGCTTAATGATAGTGTTATTACTCCATTAACTTGTCTTTTACTTAAATTAAACTCTTTTTGTAACTGTGTATTTACTTTGCTTTTTATTTTTTCAAAGTTTTTCGATTCTAAAATAATATCAATAGCCTTGATAGTTGCTTGTTTAAAAATCGAAGAAAAATCCGCCAAGAACATTTCAAATGAAGTAAAACCAAGACTATTCATCTCGATTGAAGGTGTTGGCAATCCTTTGACGTAAGTGATGGTAGACATTTAACCGACCCTGGCAACAATCCTATAACTACATAACTATCAGTTTAGATTATTCTTGTTGTCAATCGCCTTGACAAGATTTCTTAATATTTCTTGATTTATAGGCGAATGATTACCGATAAAATCTCGTAATTTACCTACCAATTATTGGAATACCTAGGTATTTAATCAACAGTTGTCAACCCCATACACCACAAACCTTACTCAGGATTTTCAATAATTGTCTTTCCTTCGGAACACTACGTGAACGACAATGAATGTTCATGTCCGTTCACGCAGTGTTCCGCAAGAAAGGAAATTTTCCTGGTATAGGGACATGAATGTAAACGAAGTTTTCTCGTTATCGAAGATATCCCGAAGGGAAGAGAATTTTAAATTTGAGCGTTAACGCAGTTCTCACGTAGCGTAGCGAGTGACTTCTTCTACAGGTAATGAAAGTGCGGATGCTACTTGTTCAATAGTTAATCCTAACCCAAGTAATTGTGGAATTGCATCTCTTTGTGCTTTTTCCGCAGTTTCAGCGCGCTCACGCTCAGTTTCAGCGCGCTCACGCTCAGTTTCAGCGCGCTCACGCTCAATTTCAGCACGCTCACGTTCCATTTCGGCGCGTTCGCTACCAATCAATAGCATATTTCCAGAAGTATCCCACCAACGTAACCAAAGTTGGGTTTGATTTTGATAGGTTCCTGACCATAAGCCTAATTCTACTTCCAATGGCTCAATCAAGTAACGTCCTTGTGCGTTTGGTTGCATTTTTTGATAAGAACCGCGATTAAGAACGTACACTTCTAGATTACCCGTATTAATTTCGTATATACCATAATAAGGTATATTAATAATACGTTCGTAAACCCAAAACTTGCCTGGTTTAATTTTTTCGCCTTCCTCAGTACGAGATAAAGGAGTTTTATCTCTTTCTTCAGAACCATCACCACTGGCAAATTCTAGAGCAATTAATGGTCGGATATACTCTAGCCTCAGTACATAAGAGCGCCGAATTTCTCCGTTTATAGTAGGAGGTACACCACCAACATAAAACCAATCAGGCGCCTCAGCACCTTTTTCTGGAGGGTCAGTTTCTCTCCAATATATACCGCAATCTTGCCCGATAGCATATTGACCATCAGGATGAATTTTTTCTAAAACTGGACCAATAGAGTCAGTTAAAATAAGGCTCTGTGGATGCTCCTGAAAGTTTTTGGCTCCGCCACACTGCGTGAACACAAAAGTTCCGTCTTCGTCTGGTAGTTGAGTATGGTCAGGGAAAGGAGAGATTATTGCCTTGCGTTCAATACTTGTAGTCATAAGGTTAGCCTCCGTTTTCATCTAATATAACAACCCTAAACGCGGCAAATATCTATACGCACTTTATACTTCGGCGCCCCAATTGAAAGATTATCACAACTAACTAGTTTTTTTATACTGATTTTTTATAAATATCAAATTTTACATTACATAATGTAGCAATAATAACATTTGTAAATTAATTTAAATTTAACCACATAATCCGAAGGATTTCCCGCAGGGTAGACACAAAGTACACAAAGAAAAATGTCTAGCGTTTCCTATTCTGATGAGGTACAAACATAATAAAACATAATATTGGATGTAGGGACACAGCAATGCTGTGTCCCTACAGATGTACCTAACGTGAGTAAAAACCGCTATTGTTACTTAAGGGGTAAAGTGTCAGCGAGATCCAAGCGTAAAGTGTCGGTAAAAATTGCCCAAACGTTGATTCTTGAGTAGAGAGTCTGGGGGTAAAGCTGTAGAGGTACAAGTATAAAGTGTCAGTAGTGTAAAAACAATATTTAAAAAAAAACTAGAGCGGCAAAACTTACTAGACGTAGGCTGGAAGCATAATAAACTCGTTTAATATTTCCCACGGTGCCTACGTAATTAAGCCTTTAATTTAACCTCTCAAGTTAGTTTTGCCGTTCTAGAAAAAAACCACAGATTAAATAAATCTGTGGCGTTCAGCCGTTTATTAGGAAAAATTGTGCTTGAACTGTTTCACATTAAACCAAAGGAAAGTGTAGATACTTCAAAATTAGACGATGCAGTTGTTGGCACCCAAACGAGAGGCATCATCCAAGACAAGAAGTTTATCGAACCCGCTCTTATTTCCCTTACCATCTGCGTCTAGGCGCAAAACTGTATCAGCACCAATTTGTTCTGGTTGGAGATAATCAGAGAATTTATTAGAACTCCGACCAGAGGAACCAGTCACAATGCCACGTAAGTCGAGTGTATTTTCATTGGGGGTAAAATTAGAGACTTTTACTCCTCTGTCTTGCATCGCAAATAATTTATCTTGTCCAAAGCTGTCAAGCGGTTGAGCATTAGCTTTACCACCAGTCAGGATATCATCCTCTGTCGCAACTGTAGTGTCTTTAACAATTCCTTTCACTGTGTTAGCACTAGGTTGTGGGATATTGGTTGCGGGGTTGCGATCGTCACTGCCAAAGTCTTGCACCCAATAGTTGTTATCAAATCCTACACCGAGTTGTGTAAAGGAGGGATTGAGAATATTCGCACGGTGTCCGGAACTGTTCATCCATCCTTGCACTACGTCTTGTGGTGTTTTTTGACCAGCAGCAATGTTCTCTCCCATCGTTTGCGCTTCAAAGCCAACTGCCTTAGCCCTATCCCACGGTTGTGAGCCATCGGGACCAGTATGGCTAAAGTAGCGGTTTTGAGACATCAGTTCTGCATATTTGTCGGCAGCATAGTTCAATTCTGCATTCGCTTTCAATGGTGCTAAACCAGACTTAGCTCGTTCTTGGTTTGTCAATTCCAGAACTTGTTGTTCAAAGGCGCCATTATTAGCTACTGAATTGGTAGGAGTGCTAGTACCAGCAGATTGTGTAGGATTTGGTGTCTGTTGTGGCGCCTGTTGAGACTCCGAATTAGATGTGGCGCCTGGTATATTACTTGCAGGGTTGCGATCGTCACTGCCGAAGTCCTGCACCCAATAGTTGTTGTCGAATCCAACACCGAGTTGTGTAAAGGAAGGACGAAGAATATTCGCGCGGTGCCCAGGACTGTTCATCCATGCTTGCACCACGTCTTGTGGTGTTTTTTGACCAGCAGCGATGTTCTCTCCCATCGTTTGGGCTTCAAAACCAACTGCCTTAGCTCTATCCCACGGTTGAGAGCCATCGGGGCCAGTATGACTAAAGTAGCGGTTTTGAGACATCAGTTCTGCATATTGGTCGGCAGCATAGTTCAATTCTGCATTCGCTGACAATGGTGGTAAACCAGACTTAGCTCGTTCTTGGTTAGTCAATTCCAGAACTTGTTGTTCAAAGGTTGCATTATCCGATGCCATAAATATGTCCTCGTAAATATTTACTCACATGAACGAGCGCAGGGAACACACTTCCGCTGCAACTTTTGATATAAAGAAGCCAATCTGGACAAGGCTAAGTAAGGTAGTGAAACTTGACTGTATGTAAACCGTGTACTTGAAATAGGAAAGTCTGGTATCGGCGCTTCTGCGCTACATAATTGAGAGGCTGTCCTGATGATTTGCCTGCATATGCAGGCATTTGAATCAAGGTCTTGTAGCTAGAAAGGTACAAGAGGCACGTACTTGAACCAGTGGCTTATCCTTACAATAAAAGATACAGTAGCTTTAAGAACACTTACTTGTGTAGGTTAATAAACCGTCACAAGGTATACAAACTACAATTTATACACTAATTTTCAGATTTTATTTGCGAGGATAATTTTGATAAAATCCATATTTTTTAGGATATATAAGGATTATTGCTAAATGACATCTATCTAATAGAGGTGTAAAAAACTTGATTGATAAGTAATTTTTGTTACTTACAAAAATTACATAGCTACGGATTAAGGGAACAAAATTTTTTAAAAACGTGTTTGATTGCAGTATATAATGTAAATTTTTTAGCCTAGTCTACAAAGCGTTAAGCCAAAAAATTTACAAAGACTTATTAGAAAAATTCCGGATACGGTAAAAAAAACTCGAACAGAAAAAGAGATAGGGGCTAAAAATTTATAGCCACGTTTAGATGCTCTCACTGCGTCTTTAAGTTTCGATTCTTGCCCGAACCCTAGAATGACGAACGTGCTAGTCAGGACTTATGAACACACCAACCTTACAAATGGGTAACGAAATGCTTCTGGCAGAAGAATTGCTGTCTTTGTTGCATCGTTACCAGTTGTTACCCCAGGTATTACGTGCCAAAGTGATAGACGAAGCGATCGCAGGTTTTTCTTGCACCACCGCAGAAAAGGAAGCAGCAATTGCTCAGTTTTATCAAGACTATCAACTCACATCTATTGAGGAACAGCAGGCATGGTTGCAGCAGCATCACTTGACTGAGACAATGATGCAGGAGTTAGCAATACGTCCGGTACTGATTCAGAAATTTAAGCGAGCAATGTGGGGCAATATACTAGAAGCTTATTTTCTGCAACGTAAAGCAGACCTAGACCAGGTAGTGTATTCCTTAATTCGGACTCCAGACGAAGGTTTAGCCCAGGAGCTATATTTTCGGATTGTAGAAGGAGAACAATCTTTTGCTACTTTAGCCCAGCAGTATTCCCAAGGTGCAGAAGCGACTACTGGGGGAGTTTTGGGTCCAGTTCCCTTGTCTCAACCTCATCCAGCTATTCAGAAAATTCTTTCTGTCAGTCAACCAAATCAAATTTGGGAACCGCGCTTAATTAACCAGTGGTTTGTGATTATTCGCTTAGAAAAACTACTACCCGCACAATTAGATGAAGCGATGCAGCAGTACTTGCTAGACGAACTATTTGAAACCTGGATACAACAAGAAATTCAAAAGCGCTTAAAATCTGCTAGCTGTAGCGTGGAGTATACAAAATCGAACTATCTCGTGGCATGAAGCCAGTTATCACCCAAAACGAAATTATCGCATTCTTAGCCGACACTCCTCCGTTTACCAAACTTCCAACTGCTTGTTTAGAAAAAGTTGCCCTTAACTGTAAACTTTTGCAGTATCGCACTGGGCAATGGATGTTGGTTAGGGAAAGAATGCCAGCACAAGTAATGGCAATCTATGAAGGTAGCGCGAGGGTGCTAGGCTATAACCAACGGCTAGAGTCACTTTGCAGTTTAACTGTAGTCGAAAAAGGTGAGTTCTTCGGTTGGTTAAGTTTAGTTCGTGGTATTAGTTGTGAAACTGTTATTGCTTCGAGTGAAGTCATTGCGATTGCTCTAGAAGCTGCTGAATTTTGGCAGTTTATGCTTAAATTTCCAGAGTTCGCCCAAGTGCTAGCACGTCCCCATATTGCAGAAGTGTTTGAACTTTTGAGTTTGGAAATGCAACGTCAAGCTTTGGGCGCCACGGATTTAAAAGAATTAACACGCTTTCTTTGGCAGCAGACTATTGTCGTGAATTTACCTGCGGGCCAAATAAATTCTCAGCTAAATTCTCAGCAGTTGGACGCGCGCCGTTTGTGGTTAATTAGTGCTGGCAGTGTCGATAAACTTCCTGTTGGCAGTCGCTTATCGTTGGATTCTGTTCATAATATTGAAACCCCCGTCCGTTTGCTCGGTATTCCTTGGGGTATTGCCGAAAATTTGAAAGATGAAAATCACTTGTCGGCGCCTATAGTAGAAATTATTCCGGCGCCAGAATATCCATCAAACCCAAGTGTTGACAGCCAAAAACCAGCCCAAACTATATTTATATCGGGAAAGGGGACAATAGAAACTGCGTTAGCCTGTTTCCAAATGTTGCATCGCATCTTGGGTGGTGATTTTCGCCGCGAGTTGATCCGCAAAGTGTTGACAAATCAATTGAAATCTAACCCTCAGATTTCCTTACAAGTAGCGGGAGCAGTGGTGGAAATGATGGGTTTGCAGGCTCAATTAGTTAAAGTCCCTGCCCATGTTATCAACCGTCTGAATGCACCAGCGCTAATTTATTGGGAGAAAAGTTTAGCCCTGCTGTATAAAATTACAGATAGCTCGATTGTAGTTGTAGTTCCAGAAACAGGAATCTCTGAATATTCAGCTCGCCAGTTTGCCCAAATTTGGGGACAGGTAGGACAGGTGTTGATGGTGGAACGAACACAACAAGAGCGTTCAGAAAAATTTAGTTTGAACTGGTTTCTACCTGCTGTCTCTAAATACCGTTTGGCATTGGTAGAAGTTTTCGTGGCTTCCTTTTTTGTCCAAATATTTGGGCTAGCCAATCCAATTATCACCCAAATCATCATCGATACCGTCTTAATCCAAAAAAGCTTAGATACTCTGGATATCCTAGGGATTTTCTTACTCATAATTGGCGTATTTGAAGCCATTTTGACGAGTTTACGTACCTATTTGTTTGCTGACACTACTAACCGAATTGATATTCGTTTAGGGACGGAAGTAATTGAGCATCTTTTGCGACTGCCCTTAAAATATTTTGAGCGTCGTCGTGTCGGAGAATTAGCAGGACGAATTAATGAACTAGAAAATATTCGACAATTTCTGACAGGTACAGCGCTAACAGTAGTGCTAGATGCCCTATTTTCCGTAATTTATATCGGTGTCATGCTGTTTTATAGCTGGGTGCTGACATTGGTTGCTCTTGCGACTGTACCCTTATTTGCAGTTCTGACAAGTTTTGTCGTACCCCTTGTGCAACGACAATTACGCAAAAAAGCCGAACGCTACGCTGACACTCAATCCTATCTTGTAGAGGTACTTACTGGCATTCAAACCGTTAAGGCACAAAATATCGAGTTAAAATCTCGCTGGCAATGGCGCGACCGCTATACCCGTTACATCAGCGCTGGCTTTAAAAATGTACTGACCGCCAGCACTGCCAACTCCATCAGCAGCTTTTTAAATCAATTCTCTAGCTTTGTACTGCTTTGGGTAGGAGCGCATTTAGTTATTTCTAATCAACTTAGTATTGGACAACTCATTGCCTTTCGTATCATTGCTGGTTACGTTACCAGTCCCTTACTGCGTTTAATGCAATTGTCACAAAACTTCCAAGAAGTAGCGTTGTCCATCGAACGTTTGAGTGACATCTTAAATTCGGCGCCGGAAGTCCAACCAAGCGATAAAAACAATATTCCACTGCCGCAAATTCAAGGAGCAGTCAAATACACCAATGTTTCCTTTGGTTTTAACCCCGACGATACCTTACAACTGCTTAATATCAATCTAGATATTCCTGCTGGCGCCTTTATTGGTATCGTGGGACAAAGTGGTTCTGGTAAAAGTACATTGACAAAATTATTACCTAGGCTCTACGAACCTTTATCAGGGCAAATTCAAATAGATGGCTATGACATCAGGAAAGTAGAGTTAAATTCTCTACGGCGCCAAATTGGGGTAGTGCTACAAGATACCCTCCTCTTTGAGGGAACAATTCAAGATAATATTGCCTTAATTTGCCCAGAAGCCTCTACCGAAGAAATTATTGCTGCTGCCAAAGCTGCTGCTGCTCATGATTTTATTATGGCACTACCTAACGGTTACAACACCAATGTGGGTGAACGGGGTTCGGCTTTATCGGGTGGACAACGACAACGCATCGCTATCGCGCGTACAGTGTTACAAAATCCTCAATTATTAATCCTCGATGAAGCGACAAGTGCTTTAGATTACCAATATGAGCAAGAAGTATGCCGTAATCTCATGGAAGTTTTTCAGAAAAAAACTGTCTTTTTTATCACGCATCGCCTTAATACTGTAAAAAATGCTGATGTCATCATCATTATGGATAGGGGTGCAATAGCTGAACAAGGAACTCACAAAGAACTTATGGCAATGAGAGGACGTTATTACTGTCTTTATCAACAGCAGGAGTCGCATTCGGTAGGTTAGGCGTCTCGCCTGACCGTCTGCACAGGCGGGACGCCTATGCTACAATGCCCCGAATTTTATGATACGAACCACTACTAGTCCATGTTATTAAATTTAGAGAGTAGGCGCCAATATACAGCATATTTTAGGTATATGAGGTACATATATAATGTCCAAAACCTCGTAGAGACGCGATTAATCGCGTCTCTACATGTACCGCATGAACATGAAATCCGCTGTATAAATCTCTGTGTGTTCATTTTTACGATTATACGCTAAATAGAATTATGCCTGATTTATCTTTGTTAGCGCTTGCTTGTACACAAAATTCTCAAGCATCAATTAATGTTTCTCTAACAGATGCTCGTCATTGCCAACAAATTCGTGTTCAGGAAATTACAACTCAAGCAAAGTCTAATTTGAACACAGGGGTTAGCGAACCAGAAAGAATTGATGCCCAATTCACGGCGCCGTTTAATTCTATACCTAACTTTCCAATCAAAGTACAAATGCTGTTGCCGATGGGTGGTTTTTTGTTCTTGTTTGGTGTTGGGGGAATTTTATATATTTGGAAGCGTCTGCCAAATTCAAAACGTCAATGGCAACTGGTTTTACAAGGTAACTCCGGTATTTCATATCAGGAGACAGAGGAGTTCGATAGACCAGTTATCTTAAAACAACCGCGCGCTTGGTCACATGCGATTATTTGGAGTATCGTTGGTGTCACAAGTTTTGCGGTGATTTGGGCTTGTACTGCTACTATCGATGAATCTGTTGCAGTGCAAGGTAAACTTGAACCCAAAGGTTCTGTAAAAGAAATCCAAGCTCCAGTGGGAGGAGTCGTTGCCAATATTCATGTGCAGGAAGGACAAAGGATTAAAAGAGGCGATGTTTTAGTCAGTTTTGACCGTACAGTTGGACTTGCGAAATTAAGTTCTTTACAACAAGTGCGCGCGAGCTTGATGCGTGAAAATCAATTTTACCGTTCTCAGTTGCGATTACCAACAACTGATTTTACATTAAATCAATTCCAAACTTCGCCAGAGATAGCATCGCTAACAAAAAATCGTACTGTTTTGGTGCAAGAAATTCAACTTTACCGTACACAATTGAATGGTGGTAACGCTATTCAAGAACTTAATCCTCAGTTACGACAACGCTTACTTAATAGACAATTAGAGACAGACTCGCGCATTGCTTCTGTGCGTCTAGATGTGGAACAATTAACTCGACAGTTAAATCAAGTTCAAGTTCAACTGACTAATGTTCGGGGTAGTCTTGCAACAAATTTGGAGATTGCTAATAACATAGAAACTTTGGTTAAAGAAGGTGCGTTTGCGCGCTTACCCTATTTAGAACGACGACAAGCAGCAAATACTAGTCAAGCTGAAGTTAACCGTCTAGAGCAAGAAGCAGAACGCATACGACTAGCAATTGTCCAAGCACAAAAGAAATTACAAAACGCGCGCGCTCAAGATAAAGAAGAGTTACTTGGCAAAATTGCCGAAAACGAAAAGCAGATTGCCGATATTGATAGTCAACTTACTAAAGTCATTATTGAAAACAATAAAAATATTCAGGAAATTAACAGTCAAATCAGCGAACTCAGCTTAAATCTGAAATACCAAGAACTGAAGGCACCGCATGATGGTATTGTTTTTGACTTGAAGCCGCGCGGTCAGGGTTATGTCTACAACACCAGTGAATCTATTCTCAAAATAGTGCCACCAGAAAATTTAGTAGCCCAAGTATTTATTACTAACAACGATATTGGTTTTGTTAAAGCCGGAATGTCTGTCGATGTGCGTCTTGATTCTTTTCCCTATACGGAATTTAGTGATATCAAAGGTAAATTGATTCGGATTGGTTCTGATGCCTTACCTCCAGATCAAATCCATCCAAATTATCGTTTCTCGGCAGAAATTCGCTTAGAAAAACAATCGATTCAGGTTAATGGCACAGAAGTACCTTTACAATCGGGTATGTCTTTGAGTGCTAATATTAACGTTCGTAAGCGAACTGTTATGAGTCTTTTTACAGAGAAGTTTTTAGGGAAGATGGAGAGTCTGAAATATACACGTTAGTTTTGAAAACGAAACTTCCTGCTTCATTTAAGCTTGTCTGTGCCATCATCGTAAGTTACTCCTGCATCATTGATCAAAATGAAATTGCTGGGGATTTTTGAGAATAAATATATCGTTTTCTTTGATTAAATTGTACGTAAAATATGCTGTATATTTGAACATTAATACTATTTTTTCTTAGTTCGATTTTTTCGACGAGATTCTTTTTGGATTTTTTTCTTTTTATTAGCATCAGCTTTCCCTGGCTTAAATGAGTTAGTAAATCCCGATGGACTAGGGAAGACACTGTTATTTTGTTTTAATTTGTCATTACGAAAACAAGCCCATGATTTCATCTCAGTAACTATATCGGTAATTAAGGTAAATTGGCGATTTTGACGAAGTTTTATGAGTGCTGCTTCTGTACCTTCTTGAAGTGTATCATCTACGCTCTCTTGGTCTATAAATAAATCATCTATTAGGTTTAACTCGAATGCTTCGTCAATTTGTGGCTTTAACTCGACGGCCCCAAGTTTACAACTATTTATTACCAATTTAGTTTTAATAAAGTCTGGCTTGGTTTTGGATTCTCTAGAAAAAAGCTCTGCAAAATATTGAAGAAGTTGCTCTCTAGGAATAATTTCTTGGACAACCAATGTTACTAACGTTTTTAACCCTGCGCTTCTGACATATTTATTAGCTTGTTGATTCTCTATTAGTTGTTTAAGTGGCTCAAGATTTCCGTCAAAAACTGAGGCAATTATTCTGCTCAAGTCGTCTGTTACTAAGTCTCCTGTTACATCTAAAGTTATGTCCCCAGGAATTGAGAAAAACTCGATAATTAACGGGTAAGCAGCTTTCTCTCTAAATTGAGCCAATAAATATGGCGCATATAAATGTAAGAAATATGTTGAATCTTCTAATAAATCGTCTAGATTATTTTTACATTCTCCTACTATCTCCAACAACTTTGGAGTAATCGCAGTGTTTTGTTCAATAGCACTCTCTAAAGCTAAACGGGGAAATGTTCCATTATAGGTTTCCAATTGAGACAAAATTTCTTCTAACAGCATACTCAATATTTGGCTGGTAAAGATGCAAGGCTTACAATTATTAATTTTCACATAACCTGTGACATCCGAGCCAATTATTTAAAATCAGATTTTCTCTTGCCTTCTTGTTTAACAAACTATTGCAGCGAAATATACACAACTTTTCAGTATAAACATATAAGGGAACGTGGCTTAATCTTCCCTACTACTTAGATTCTTGAAAGCTGGTATATCACAGCGCGCTTGGTAGTTTCAGATAGCACGCGCTGCCCTCTGTCTCCAGTGAGCGCTGACGAATGAAATTAAACCCTTTCATATTGACTTTTCTCAACCTTGTTCATCCTGATTTTTTAGACGTTGAGCAAGTAAACAATCCTCAAAGCTAAATGCTTCTTCATCCAGAAAACTAGATATTGCCATTTCAATGGTAGCTTCGAGTGGGCATTCAAGTTCAGCGGATTTTTTTAAGAGTGCAGCTTTTATATAATCAGGCAAGTGGTTGACAAGCTGATCAATTGCTTCAGAGGAAAGATGTTCGGTACTAAGAGTTTGAGTCATATTTCTCTAGGAATTTTAACGTTGTAAGGAGGATTACTAGCTTGGAGAATAAGAGTCTCTAGTTCATATAATAACCCTGGTTTTTGCCATTGGTTGAGAGTGACGAAGGCAATACGCACATATAAAGGGTCGTAGCGGTCAAGCCATCCCCAAAGAAAAGCTTTGTGTCCCCCACGTAACCTGTCTCGTAAGTTTTTGGCTTTGCCAATATAAAGTAACCCTTCGGTCAAATGCCGGAATGCATATAAGCCTGCTGTAGCGGGGATGCTTAAAAACTCATGACTGAGAGGATGGCATTGCTCAAAACTGGTAAAAGCGAGAGTGTCAAGAATTTGGCGGGCTTCTTGTTGGATAGAGTCGGGCATGGTAGCAGGAAATTACATTTGCCCGATTTTACCTTGAGTAGAGCAAGAGGAATTTACCTATTCGCGAATACATTCAAGTATAGGGGCGCCTCTATTTTCAAGCGTGGATATATTTGTGTCTTGCTTATCCCCTAGGAAAATGTCATAAGTGTTACTGGGAGAGGTTTTCAGGAATTTAATTCGTCCTTTTTAAAAGCAGACTAGTTGAGTTTTTAATATGGGTGATAACCAGTTGGTATCTATGGTGCCTGATAGTACATGTAGTTCAATACATTTTTAGCAACCACGCTTAGTAACTGTGAGCAATGGCAAAGTCTATCATCGGCGCCTCTGTAAGTAGGAAGTTCGTTAATGGCAAGTCTGTTCCACCTTGGGTAACACCTTCATACTCAAAGCGCGTAAAGTTCATCACCTGGTAGCAGCTTGGAACCTCGGCTTTTTGACTCCCTCCAGTATTTGTCATCTTTACCAGTGCCTGTTAACAACGGTTGCCATTAGGTTTTGGCATCTTCAAGGTGCTTTGATGTAAGGGTGGTAAGGGTGGCGCCGACGATTTGCTTGTCTTGCACCCGTAGTAGTTTGATTTCCTGATTGATATTCGGCACACCACTATATATAGATAAATTACAAATCGTACTTGTGCTTATTTTATTAGGTGGGTGCGAATATTACGTGCCTACACCCGTGCGTGGGTGTAGCTATATAAACAAAGCCTGCCGGGTGCAGGCTTGTAACGCAGGTTTTTCATTTTATTGAGCGGATATTTTACATTACACTCTAATATCCTTACTTACATACCTTTAACCTTTCCCGCACATCGGGACGAGTAGCAAGGTAATCATGCAACCAGTCACAACCACGCGCTAGTAAATCATCTAAACTCTCAAGCTTACGTAGCTGTACAGTTTTATTTTGCTTAATCGCAATTAACTTTCCATCTGGGCTGAAAACTCCATAATAACCTTGATATTCAGCAAGCTGCTGCCAACTATCCCTAAGTTGAGTCCATAACCTCACAGTATTATCATCTGAAGAAGTAACCATAGTCTTGCCATCGGGATCAAATACTATGTTTTTGACCACACCTTGATGTTTAAAAATGGCAATTTCCCCACCTTGCAGGTTCCACAACTTGAGAGTGTCCCCTGAAACAGTAGCTACAGTCTTGCCATCAGGGCTAAATACTACATCGTAAACACTACTTTGATGTTTGAGAGTAGCAATTTCCCTACCTTGCAGGTTCCACAACTTAGCAGTTTTGTTTGTTGAAGCGGTAGCCACAGTCTTGCCATCAGCACTAAATACTACCCTTATGACTTCACCTTGTTGATGTTTGAGAGTGGCAATTTCTCCACCTTGCAGGTTCCACAACTTGGTAATGTTGTCTCCTAAAACAGTAGCCACAGTCTTGCCATCAGGACTAAATACTACGCCTCTAACCTTGCCTTGTTGATGTTTGAGAGTGGTAATTTCTGTACCTTGCAGGTTCCATAACTTAGTAGTGTTTTCTGAAACAGTAGCCACTGTCTTTCCATCAGGACTAGATACTACACTTGTCACCCTACTTTGATGTTTGAGAGTAGCAATTTCCCTACCTTGGAGGTTCCACAACTTGAGAGTGTCCTCTGAAATAGTAGCCACTGTCTTGCCATCGGGGATAAATATTACCCCTTCGACCGCATCTTGATGTTTGAGAGTGGCAATTTCTGTACCTTGCAGATTCCACAACTTGGCAGTGTTCCCTGAAAAAGTAACCACTGTCTTGCTATTAGGGCTAAATACTACCTCGCTATTAGGGTTCCAAATGCCAAAATTACCCTGATCTTGATGTTTGAGAGTGGCAATTTCTGTACCTTGCAGGTTCCACAACTTGGTAGTTTTGTCCTTGGAAACAGCAGCCACAGTCTTGCCATCAGGGCTAAATTTCAGTTCCCATATCCTATCTTGATGTTTGAGAGTTACAATTTCTGTACCTTGGAGATTCCACAACTTAGCAATGTTGTCCCTCGAAGCAGTAGCCACAGTCTTCCCATCAGGACTAAATACTACGTTGTTGACCCCACTTTGAAATACCGCGTTGTTGTTCATATCTTGATGTTTGAGAGTGGCAATTTCTGTACCTTGGAGGTCCCACAACTTGGCAGTGTTATCCCTTGAAGCAGTAGCCACAGTTTTTCCATCGGGGCTAAATACTACGCCTCTGACCTCACCTTGTTGATGTTTGAGAGTAGCAATTTCTGTACCTTGGAGGTTCCACAACTTAGCAGTTTTATCCGCTGAAGCAGTAGCCACTGTCTTGCCATCGGGGCTAAATTTCAAGTCCCATATCCAATATTGATGTTTGAGAGTGGCAATTTCTGTACCTTGGAGGTTCCACAACTTGGCAGTGTTCCAGAACCCAGCATCAGCAGTATTTTCCCCTGAAACAGTAGCCACGGTCTTACCATCAGGGCTAAATACTACATTATAGACCTTCCCTTGATGTTTGAGAGTGGCAATTTCTCTACCTTGAAGGTTCCACAACTTGGCAGTGTTATCCCTTGAACCAGTAGCCACTGTTTTGCCATCGGGGCTAAATACTACATCATAGACCTCACCTTGATGTTTGAGAGTGGCAATTTCTCTACCTTGGAGGTTCCACAACTTGGCAGTGTTATCCGTTGAAGCAGTAGCCACACTTTTACCATCGGGGCTAAATACTAACCTTGTGACCCCACCTTGATGTTTGAAAGTAGTAATTTCTGCACCTTGGAGGTTCCACAACTTAGCAGTTTTGTCCACTGAAAGAGTAGCCACAGTTTTGCCATCAGGGCTAAATACTACCCAGGTCACGCCTTGGAAAGTAGTAATTTCCTGACCTTGGAGGTTCCATAACTTAGCAGTATTATCCCTTGAAACGGTAGCCAAAGTTTTGCCATCGGGGCTAAATACTACCCAGACCATACCTTGATGTTTGAGAGTAGCAATTTCTGTACCTTGCAGGTTCCACAACTTGGCAGTGTTATCCCATGAAGCAGTAGCCACAGTCTTGCCATCGGGACTAAATACTACCCTACTTCCTTCTAGCCGATTTTTCTCGTGGAGATTTTCTAAAGTTGTCTGCAAAGCTAGCACAGGACTAACCGTGGGGTAATTTTTATATGTGCGACTATCCTTGACTAATTCTTTTAATGCTATTGCAGATTCCATTGCTTCAATTAAGTTTTCCAACACTAAAGGAGACCCAGACAAGCGCAACAGTCGGGCTGATGATTGTTCTAAACCTGTGGCTATTTGGGCTTCTTTAAAAGATTTCTGGGCTTCTTGTAATTTTGATTGTGCTGTTTGCAGCTTTTCTTGTGCTTTGACTGCATCTACCTTAGCCTGATTGGCGTTTTTCTTTGCATGTTCCGCATTTATTCTAGCTTGTTCAGCATGACTTTTTTCCGTTTCTGCTATTAACTTAGCTTTTTTTACCTCGCCTTGAATTGTTCGTAGTTGCGCTGCTTTTGTCTCTGAATCTTGAGTAAATTTATTCAATTCTTCTTTTTGTTGTGCTGCTTGTTTAGTTACATTTTCTAATCGCACCTGAGCTTTTTGTGAATTTTCTTCTGCCTTTTGAGCTTTATCCTGTGCGCCCTTCCGCTGTATTTCTGTCGCTTGCAATTTTTTCTGGGCATCTTGAGTTGCCTTTAGTGCATTTTGCTTTTGTGCAAATAATTTTGTTGTTTCAACTTTAGCTTGATTTAAATCTTTTGTTACTGTTGTAAGCTTTTTCTGTGCTTTATTCGCCTTTTCTGTCTCTTGTTGTGCCCGCATTGTTTGCTGTTGTGCTTGTTGAGAAGCAAAGCCTGCAAGCGCCAAAGAAATAATTGCCCCAGAAATTGTAAAGAATAAAATACGCCTAGCTTTCTTCTGTGCAGAGGATAGTATTTTATTCGCTTCCTGTTCTTTTTCTAATGCATTTTCCGCTTTTTGTCGTGCCTCTGCTAATATGCCAGCTTCTTCTTCTTTAACCTCCAAAGCTGCTTCAAGTTCCCTTTTTTCTAAATCTTGACTCGCAGCTAAATATCTAGAATCCTCATTACTCAAACTCTTTCCATTCGCCCAAATCAAAGCATCTTGCAAGGCTTGTCCGCGCAGCAATCGCGATTCATCTTGATAATTACTCTCAACCCAAGCTTGAAAATTCTCTGAATAAGGACGCAGTTTACCTAACTCTTTTTCAACCCAATTTAAATTAAAAACAGACTCATATATTTTGTTATAAACCTTTAGTCTATCCTGCTGCTTAACCACCAAACCAGTCAGACGAAATCTCATTTGCTCCAGACTTTCATCAGCAGTAATCTCCCCCGAAAGCAAAATTTGCTGATACCAACCCAAAAAACGTCCAGCAACCTGCTCACCTAACAGCATCCTATCTCGTATCGTCTTTAAATGCTCCGGTTCATCGTGTGATTCCCAATTTTCAATAATTTGACTTCTAACAACTTCCTCTACTATTGTCCCATTTTCTATTTCCCTATCCCACAATAACTTACAAACTTTAGACGTTAAAAATGGCTGTCCCCCCGTCCAAGCTAAAACCTCTCGCATCAAAACGAATGGGTTTTCGACCTGACCCTCAAAACCCCTTGCTAAAGGTTCTATTTCACTTTCTTTAAATCCATCAAGTTGAATTGCTCTACCAATATTAAACGGCGTTCGCCTCTTATCGGCAATTAAATCGGATGGTGTTGCTACTCCAACTAAAGCAAAAGTCAGACGTTGATATTCTGGGTTTAAATTACGCTTTTCGTAACAGCTTCTAATTAAAGCAAAAAAATCATCTGTTGAAAAGCCTAAGCTTAAAATACTATCAATTTCATCAATAAAAATAATAATTTTACTTTGAATATAAGCTAATAAAACAGTTTCAATAAATTCCTCTAACCGTTCCACAGGTGCAACTTCCGCTCTTTCTCGCCACCAATTGCGGAGAAATTCTGATGGATTACCAAGATTAAAATTATTGAGCAGCTTGTAAACTATCCCTGCATACCACTGTTCCGACTTAATATCCCCACTACCCCGCACGGAAAAATCAAGGGAAGTACAAGCGAAACCTTCCGCTTGGAGTTTTTTCATCGTCCGAACTATCAAGCTGGTTTTACCCATCTGCCGGGAGTTAAAAATATAACAAAACTCACCAGCCTTTAGTTGGCGATACAAATCAGAGTCAGCCTGCCGAACAACGTAACTGGGAGCATTTTCTCCTAAACTGCCACCTACTTTATACTCATAATTTGCTGTCATGATTGAGTCACCATATAGAGGAACTAGTTAATGCCATACGTCAATTGACATACCCGCTTACATCAAAACATGACCGGATTTGAGTTCAACCATGAGAAATTCGAGTTACCTTCGACTTATCACTGACTTTACCGAATAAATACCTATCCTGTAAATAGAGTCCCATAGCGCTTGTAATAAATTTTAAGACAACCTCCAATATTTAAATACGGTGGTAAATCATCAAAGTAAGACAGGTAAATACTTTGAGGCTTTATTTTACTCAACCACTAACACTGACTGATACTCAAAAAAAGTAAAATCAGAAACTAAAATTTACTCATGGTTGAAGTCAAATTACTCAAATACGGCAGTGCAATGATATAAGTGTCGAGTTAAGCAATGAGTCTGATGCGACAAGATAAAAGCAATCGAGGGTTAGATTTTCTATTATATTCTGGGGGCGCCAATAAACAGATTCTAAGTAGAAAAGACTGTCAGACGGAAATAAATAAGCAAGCTGCTATCGGAGCAATGGTTTGTTTAACAGCTTTAACAGCTACCTTATCAGGTTCCTATGCTTTTTATACCGTATTTGCTTCAAAATTAATTGCACCTGCGCTGGGTTCTTTTTGGGGACTGTTAATTTTTCATCTGGATAGGGTTTTTATCTTAAGTGCCAAAAAGAAAAAAAATGACTTTTTTGGGCAGATGAAAGTCTTAATTCCTCGTTTAATTTTGGCAGGCTTTTTAGGAGTTACTGTCAGTAAACCTCTGGAATTAAAGATATTTGAAACCAACATTCGGGAAGAAATAGTTAAACAGGATGAAGCTAATCTAGA
>NZ_JBXXZH010000158.1:0-22157 GCF_059640475.1 Calothrix sp. CBUCES-K 9914 | reverse complement strand
CTGCTAGTACACCTCTCGCACTTGTTGGCGCCGTTGCCCAAATGGTGAGTCACGGTTTAATTTTAGCAATGCTATTCCACCTTGTTGGAGTAGTTGAAGCTAAAGCAGGAACGCGCGAACTCGATCAACTCAACGGTTTAATGAGTCCTATTCGCGGTTTACCTTTAACGAGTGCATTACTAGTACTTGGTGGAATGGCAAGTGCGGGTATTCCGGGAATGACAGGGTTTGTAGCAGAGTTTATTGTTTTCCAAGGGAGTTTTGCTATTTTCCCCATCCCCACACTAATGTGTGTCGTAGCTACAGGTTTAACAGCAGTATATTTTGTAATTCTGCTCAACCGCACTTGCTTCGGCAAATTAGACAACAACTTAGCATATTACCCCCGCACCTTTTGGTCAGAAAAAATCCCTGGTTTAATCTTAGCTGGTTTGATTATATACCTAGGTGTCCAACCTAATAACTTAGTACGTTGGAGTGAACCAACCACTACCGCAATGGTTGCTGCAATTCCAGCGATAGAAAAAACAGTAGCAATAAAGTAGGGTGTGTGACGCGCTTTACAATCCTAAAACGAAGCCACCATCTAATAGCGTCACGCACCTTACTTACAAAGAACGGAGTTAAAATCATGAATCTAACCTACATACCAACTAGTCTTGTAATATTACGATTCCTGATTGCTCCATTTCTACTGTGGGATGCCATTGATGGTAAAACTTCCATCTGGTTCATAGTCGCTTTTATTGTGGCATTTCTCTCTGATATTGTTGGCAGCACAATTAATGTGGTGGTTAGTCAACCTTGTTAAATACGGTAAAGGGGCAAGCTACCACACCTACTCCGTTCTTTCTTTGACTCATAACGCTTTTTGTTGTAACAGTGGCTTTGTTTGGATTTAATCACGCTGTTACTGCTATATGGATAAGCTGTATTATCGGCGCCGTTCACAGTGTTGAAGAAATTTCAATGACGCTGATATTACCAGTTTGGACACACGATGTATTAAGTATTTTTCATGCCTTGAAATTACGCGAAGAATCTAAAATCTAAAATAAGGGAATCTCGATGGTATTAACTCCTGAAAAACAAACTACTAAATTACCACCTTCAACTCACGAGTTTGCCGATGTCATTCATCGTTTGGAAGCGGGTGGTTCGATGCTGCCGGATACGCCAGAAAACCTGATGCAAATCATTGGTATATATAAAGCTTACGCTGTGCCAATGGATTTTTACTGGCGTGACTTACTTTATATTGCCGAACAAGTATTTTTAGACCCATTCCCATTCTTCAAATACTTGATTCCAGATGAATACTTACAGCGTCACAACCATTATGCTGGTGATGATGCTGACTTAAGAATTTGGCGTGGTCCAGCAACAGTACACCCTGAACTTTTAGAGTTCATGGAAAAGGGTGAAATGGGTAAGATGCCAAAGTTACTCCATCACCTTTTGCACGACCGGGTAAATATGGAGTTTGCCGAAGCTTGTATGCGCGCGATGTTATGGCATCGTCACATGTACGCTCCTGTCAACCAATTTGATGCGTATCTAGACTCAGACGAATACCGCGCAAACGCTGACCGCGCGATTAAAGCATACTTCAAACGCAACCCCTTAATGCTGGGAATGTACAAATTATTCCCGGAAATGTTCATCGAACAGTGCCGCCAAATGTCATATTACTCGAACCTAGGTTTATTCTGGGAAGTAATGGCGCCTGTGTTCTTTGAAATGTCGGATATTTACGACGAAGGTGGTTTTAAAGGTGTACCCGATGCCATGAACTTCTTGGTAAATGGAATTTTCGCCATCGCTGGGCGCCCAATTTACCACCACGTTTACGTAGACGGTGAATGCTACGAAGTCATTCCCAAATCAAAAGGTTTCACCTGGCTATACGAAGCAGCATTGCCCTACGTCGAAGCCGTCTTCTACCGTACCGCCCCTTTCCGTGGTACAAAATCATACAACGCGCAAGCCGGACAAGTACCCGACAAACAAACAGACTTCCACTACGGAATCCTTTACGCCGACGTATTTCCAGTTGGTACAGCAGGTATTCCACCAACATTATTAATGCAAGACATGTTGCATTTCTTACCTAAATACCTTAAAGATTATTACCTTCAACATTGCCGTGGTGACGAGGACATACTAATTCAATTGGGTATTACTTTCCAACGGTCAATGTATAACGTAACCTCAGCAGTAATTCAAGCATTGCGAACTGCCTTGTTATACCCATTAGATGACCCCAACCCCAAACACTTACAAGCAAACCGCGAATTCTTTGAAATGCAAATAGGCCGCTTCTGTCGTCCTGAATATGGAATGCGTAATGCCGCGCGGTTACGCCAAATTCAAAGTCAAGATTATCGTTAAATGATCCCCCCAACCCCCCTTAATAAGCAGGGCTTTTGTTTTTTTGTAAATTGTCATATTCATCTCACAAAAATAAAAAACAACCTCTTGTTCCCCCCTTATTAAGGGGGGTTAGGGGGGATTTCAACCATCACAAAAATAAAAAACAACCTCTTATTCCCCTCTATCAAGCCGCCTATAACGATAACAATAATCAAATCAACTTCCATAAAACTACTGACATCAATTGCAAAGTCAGTCAAATACTCCTATTGTTTATTCAAAAACTATAAGAACTAAATATTAACTTCAAACAAATTTAAATACATCTACAGTTACTAATTAAGCCCTTCTCAGCCTAAATTCAACATAATACACCAATTAAAAATCCTAAGGATTTTCATCGTCCCTCAAATCCCCTGATAATATCGTCTGGTAACGGTGCATCAAAATCATCTGGAACAGTAAATTCTCCAGCACATAAACCAAATGGTCTTAATTGCTTGACAGAAGTAGCAGGTTTAAGTTCAGCAATCGGTTTATCCGCTTGCATAATTACAAAACTTTCACCTTCCTCCACTTGACGGAGGTACTTTAACGGGTTGTTCTGCATTTCATCTATTGTTATATTCAGCATTGTCATTACTGACCTTTAGCTTAAAATTAGTACTAGACTTTACTTAATTATATATTAAGCAAGAGGTGTAACCCAACAGAAAACTTGGACATTTGTTGGTTTCTGTTCTTCCACCCAACCTACAATCAAGCTTTAAGTAAGTGCCATTCCACCGTACAACTATTTATCACCTATTTCTCAAACGTAACTAAAAGTTTACGAAGTAAGCTTGTAAGTGCTTGACGTTCTGACTCATCTAAAATCTCAAGAATACGATGCTCATTTTTTACATGAGCTTCAACTGCCTCTTCAATTAGATTAAACCCTTTTTCTGTAAGTTCAATCAATGTTCCTCGACGGTCGTTCGGGTCGGGCAGGCGCCTAACGAGTTCAGATTTTTCTAAGCAATCAATACGATGTGTCATTGTGCCCGATGTAACCATCAGCGTATTAAACAATTCTGTAGGTGAAAGCTGATAAGGTTTACCAGAACGACGTAGTGTCGCTAACACGTCAAATTCTCCTTCCTTTAGTCCAAACTCAGAAAATGTACTTTGGATAGCTCGTTCTAAATGTTTCGATAATCGTCCCATCCGACCAATTATACCCATTGGCGAAACATCCAAGTCAGGACGTTCACGATGCCACTGCGCCAATATCACATCAACTGGGTCAGAGTTCATTGCGCCACTCGCTTATCTAAATAACTTGATATTAAATATCTTGACATCAAAATAAAAGCTATAATCTTGATATGAAGTATCTTGATATCAAGATTGTATTGGAGGACATGGATATGGGTGGACGAACTATTTATTTGTTGTCAGCGCTAGTTGGTGGCGCCATACTACCAGTTCAAGTTGCACTTAACACGCTACTCAGGCGCCATATAGGTGAACCGATGCAAGTAACATTCGTTTCCTACCTAGCTGGTACATTGGCATCACTTGTTATTTGCTTATTCGCGCAATACCCTTTGCCAGCTTGGACTTCACTATCCCAAACATCATGGTGGATGTGGATTGGTGGTTGTTTAGGAACTTTATATGTTTGGTCAACAATTTTTGCTACACCCCAAATTGGAGCAGCACTTACATTAGGACTGACAATTGCGGGACAGATGATAGCTGCACTCTTGCTCGACAATTATGGCGCCATTGGGCTTACCAAATATTCAGCAAGTCCAGAGCGAATTGCAGGAGTAGTAATGGTTATTTTAGGAGTTTCCTTAGTTGCTTACGCAAAGCGATAAATAATTAGATAATTAATTTATGATGAAAAACAGGAGTTTCTAGCTTACTAATTCAACTAAAGCATCCCATTTAAACCGAACTACGTGTGAAACCGAGCAGCCACGGTAATTTTCAGTTGTGAATACTGCAAGCGTGACACTGGTTTGACCCGAATCTAAAATTTGTTTCACCTTGCAGATTTGCATTTTGTTCTTGCAGTAAGCAATGATGCGGTCACCGTCCTTTATATCCAATGCTTTAATTTTCAATTTCTATCTAGCCTCATTAATAAAATTGGTTCAGCCAAAAGATGATGCTATGCTTGCCTCTTTAACAGTTAGAATTACTTATTCAGTATAGCATAAAAATTGACGAATAATATCAAAAGTTAATTGTTCTGTCAAGATGGTCTATACTGTAGGTAATATACGCCCAGAGAATGGATGCAAGTATGCCTTCAATTACATACAATCGTACTGACAGCAAACAACCGCAAAGCATCGACATTAAAGGTTATGTTGTTCATCCGGGATTACACATTCTTACCCACCAGCAGATAAAGTTGCTGCGTGAGCAAATATCGCTCGATGATAAACTAGAGTCGCTGCTTAACCAAGGTGTCATTAAGTTGATGGGCTAATACGCAGCCTAACTGTAAACATTTCGGTAGGGTGTGTTACTGCTTGAGCAATCTACAAATAAATACACAAAATCAAAATGCAGTAACGCACCATCTAATAATGATCACAGATAATGATAATGTTTTACAGTCAATTTGATATCGAGTCGATTCGAGACGATTTTAATATCACTATAATTGAAAGTGTCGGTAAGTTTGCTATAAAAGATTAATGATTTAAAGGTGAGTCGCTGTTTTTACCTGGAAGCAAAACAGCCGACTTTAGATAAAAAAAGCTACAGTGACCAATTTCCTGTTCTGATGAAGTACACAAGGGCGTGCAGGAATGCTCACCCTCACAATAAATTTACTATCTTAATGACCGCGAATATTAACTCCCAACCCCCCACACTGCAACGCTTTGCAAAATATTTAATTCCCTACCGTCGTCAAATTCCTACTGCTATTGCGTTTGTCTCTGTTGGCGCCATATCGCAAGGAGTGGCGCCATTTTTAATTGGTTGGTCAATTGATAATTTAATCGCCAAAGGTAATTTGTCAGGATTGATGCAAATGTTAGCTATTGTGCTAACTGTTTATTTAATCGGGTTTTCGGCATTTCGCGGTCATATTCTTCGCACCAACTGGATTACTCAAAACGTACTCGCACAACTTCGTCAAGACATATTTACAAAAATTCAATCTTTACCACTCTCTTTCTTCGACACAAGTTCAGCAGGAGACTTAATGAGTCGCTTACTGAATGATGTTAGTACTGTAAATCAAGTATTTGGTCTAGCTATCGCTCAAATCGTCGGCAGCTTATTTAGTTTAGTCGGAATTGCGATAGCGATGCTATTCGTAGACTTACAGTTAGGGCTACTAAGCAATATATTGGTTCCATTAGTAATTATTGTTACTACACTGTTTGGAAATTGGGCGCGCGCTAAATTCCGTTTAACTCGTACTAGTATTGGTGATTTATCGAGTAGATTAGAAGAAGACTTAAGCAGTGTTAGAGAAGCACAAGCTTTTAACCGAATTCAACGAAATATAGATGATTTTCGTAAATTCAATGCGGCAAATAGAGATGCGAATATTCAGGCAGTAATAATTACTGCAGCATTTCTACCGACTATTGATGTGTTAAATACGCTTTCGCTTGCTGGGGTGTTGTCGTATGGTGGTTATCTGGCAGTGTCAGGTAAAATGACGGTGGGAACAGTGACGGCATTTCTTCTTTACGTTCAACAGTTTTTCCAGCCTATTCAAATTCTCAGTCAGTTTTACACGCAAGCGCAATCAGCTATTGCTGGACTAGAGCGAATTTTCTTACTTTTAGATGAGCCATCAATGCTTTCAGATGCTCCTGACGCTATACAAATGCCACCTATTCAAGGTGAGGTCTGTTTTGAAAGGGTTTCGTTCGGCTACAAAGCGAATCAATCTGTACTCAAAAACATCAATTTTCATGTAGCACCTGGACAAACTATAGCGCTTGTCGGCGCCACTGGGGCGGGTAAAACTACAATTATCAACTTGATTTTACGCTTTTACGATGTTACTAGCGGCGCCGTCAAAATTGATGGTTATGATGTTCGTAAAGTGACACAAGCTAGTTTACGTAGTCAAATAGGAATCGTGCTTCAGGACATGATATTGTTCAGCGGTACTATTGCTGAGAATATCGCTTTTGGGCGCCCAGATGCAACAGAGGCGGAAATTGAAGCAGCGGCAAAAATCGCGAACGTCCACGAATTTATCATGACACTAAGTCAAGGTTATGATACGGTAGTTGGCGCCCGTGGTATTACCCTAAGCCAGGGACAACGACAACTTATCAGTATCGCGCGGGCAGTTTTGATTAACCCGCGAATTTTAATTTTAGATGAAGCAACTAGCAGCATCGATACTCGTACTGAGGAGTTTGTACAAGACGCAATAGCCAAAATTCTCAAAAATCGTACTAGTTTCATAATTGCCCATCGTCTTAGTACTGTAACGCAAGCCGATAAAGTGATGGTAATTCAGCAAGGACAAATTCTTGAACAGGGAACTCATGCCGAACTTATAGCTCAAAATGGAGTTTACGCAAACCTTTACGCTTTGCAACTTGGAAATACTTAAAGTGATCCAAGAAATAAATCATCCTGTAGGATAGGCATCTTGCCTCTTAGCGTTATTCGACTATTGATAGATATGGCAGTGTGACTACTGATAGATGTTCGTACATGTATTTTTAAATGATGATTATTTCAGGTAAAAATACTTGAAATCATGCATCTGTGTTTTAGTACTTTGCTGTTTGTGTCATGAGCAATTGGTAAGGTGGGCTTCAGCCCATCCTACTTGTTGTTTAAATATAATTAAATCATTTGCGGAGGGTGGAATGCCGATTACAATTCGGAAAGATGTTGCTTATACTATCCTTAAAAAAATCAGCGATAGTGGGCAAGAAATGCATGATATTAAATTTGAAGATGCCGATTTAACTGGGTTAGACGTAAGCGAAGCTGACCTTTTAGGGCATTTAGATTATCTGAATCAAAATCACTTTATCAAAGCTAAATTTTCTGGAAATGCTTATGCAGAACCAGAAAAATTAACCAAAGAAATTCTGCACCCTGAACCAATTGGTTTAGAAGCTGCTGAAATTACTGATAAAGGGGGTAAATTGCTTGATAGGATTGAAGCAGAGTTATCAAAAGTATCGGGTAGCCCAGCAGTTGCCATAGCTTCTAAAGATATGCCATTTTTAGAAAAAGTGATGCTGAAGGGTGGCTTAGAGGATATCTTTGATGCTAGAGATATTACCGAAGTCGTCTTCCGTGTGATGCGTGATGTAATGACAACCGAAGCTGCTGACCGAGTTGAAGCTGAACTGCATAAAGAAGCATTACCAACAGAAGATAAATCGCTACAAATGGAAATTGCTGATTTATGGCATGATACAAATCCAATTGTAGGCTTTTTGAGTCGTGTTCGTCCACCTTGGAAAGGCCCTGGAATATTTAATATCGACTCCGACCGCTTCTTATTCCGGGTTGCGAACGAAAGCAGTTTTTCACATGAAGTAGACCGGGAACAAGTTGTAAAGGCTGTATTTTCTGCTACCAAAGAGGAACTTTCCCAAGAACGTATTCAGGAAATAGCTAGCTGGTTACCTGACTATGTTCGCAAGCTTTGGGAAGAATCATAGTTATAGCCATTATTATCCAGCATGTTGAATGAGTGTAGGGGTACCCAATTGCGCGGTGCCTCTACACATAAACTGCTGAAGAGACCACCCACAGGCAGCTCTAAGATATGCCACAAGCGCGAATAGGATGTAAAGCAATGGATAAAAACAGAGCATCTGACCAGGATAATCTGCTATACTGGCCATCTAAGATTTATATTCGGTTGTGAAAATCATTTTAGCTTTTAAAAGGGTTTCTCCGAATCTAATTCTCTACGTGTCCCGATTTTGGAGATTCCAATGTCTATTTATGTAGGTAACTTATCTTATCAAGTTACGGAAGATGATTTGAAGCGTGTTTTTGCAGAATACGGTAAAGTCAGTAGTGTTAAAGTACCCACCGACCGTGAGACTGGTCGGATGCGCGGATTTGCATTTGTTGAGATGGAAAACAGCAAAGAAGAAGATGCAGCGATCGAAGCTCTGGACGGCGCGGAATGGATGGGACGCGATTTAAAAGTTAATAAAGCAAGACCCCGTGAAGAAAGAAGTTCATCACGTGAAGGTTGGGGTGGCGGCAACCGAGGTGGTGGTGGTCGTCGTTACTAAGCTTATAATGCACGCTTTTCACTTCTATTAGACTTAAATTGGTTCCAGCAGTTCCAAACATTAACTAGAAACTGCTGGTTTTTACTGTTGATCAAGAGTTAAAATATCCACACATATTAAGGAGTTGCAGTAATGACGCAAGTAGTTTTGGGCGAAAATGAAGGCATCGAGTCCGCTTTACGGAGGTTTAAGCGCCAAGTTTCGCAAGCAGGTATTCTTCAAGATGTTAGAACAAAGCGTCACTTTGAGACTCCTTTGCAGAAGCACAAACGTAAAGCTGTCGCTCGCAGGAAGCAAAATCGTAGAATGCGCCAGCACTTTAAGTAAACGCTCGTTTAATAAACGCTCTGTTTAATAATATTCCTGTATTTTAATTAACCCGCCCACATCTTGTTGATGGGCGGGTTATTATGTATCTTTATTTGATAACGCAGTGTTACAAATACCACAAGCAAAGGAGCAAGTTTTTGCGAGTCTATCATTTATTAATCGGTCTTATTTTACTTGCACTATCACCGTTCATATTGAAATCTGTATTTAAAACACGCAGTTCTGATAACAATGTGCAACCGCGACCTACACAGTCACCCACACAATCACAGTCCAGTTCTCAAGCTGTTTCAATAGCTTCTGCGGCAATACAAACTCCAACTAAACCACCCGACGTAGGCAACGTCTGGAAGCGTGTACTGGGATCAAAAATGGCGCCTGTTGACTGGAGTGTTGCACCATGTAGTGGGGATGCACCATTTTTGTGCGTTTCCTCAAATGGTAAAAACTTGGGTTCTGTTGAGATGGAAATTCTTCCGCTTTCTGGGCAACCGAGGTTTCAAAAAATGCTTCAGAGTGTGGGTATTCCGCAGGGCGTTAAGATTGATTATCAAAATCCCAATTACCAAACCAAAATAACTTCTGCTCTCAATGCTTGGGTAACAGATGAATACACAGTTATTTCTAAAGAGCGTCAAAAGGCTTACGCTGATAAAGTTAATTTTTCAGGTTATCCACCACAAAAAGCTAATATTGGTCAATTTGAAGGTGTGCGCTATGGCTTTACTGGTATAAAGCGTGAAGGTGGCGTTCAAGAGCAACACCTTAAATATCTTGCATTTGATGGCAATTCACTGTACATGATCAATACTGCATACGACCCAGCAGCAAAAACCGGAAAATTTGACAAACACGAAAATTTTGCCGTGTTTGAGCCGTTTTTGAGCGAAATCACATCTAATTTAAAGTTACCTTGAATCTCTTTGCAACGGATACAACAGATGTAACGGATAAATCTTGAAATAGGGGATGGTGCGTGGCGCCATTTTGATTGCTTTTTAGTGTTGTAGATTGTTATGGCGCCACGCACCCTACGGTTAAATTTCAGCAATCGCGCGTTCAATAAGGCGCTTTGCGAGTGTTTGCGTACCAGTGTGTTCGTAATAATTTGTGGACACATCGATAAACGCAGCAACGTAGTCTAACTTATCGTCTGCAACATCCATGAAACTGCTTAAATTGCTAGCAACTTTCTGCGGTGTCAGGTTATTAGCATTAACTAAATTACTCATCCAGCCTTTTACTGAGTCAAAACTTTCACCAATAAAATTGAGTTTTCCACCAGAACCATTACCTGGAATTTCATCTTTGATGTTGTTGAAGGTAGAGTTTTCCTCTAAATCCTGCGGTGACATTCCACCAAGTCTATTTGCTGCGGCACTGATAAAATCGGGACCTAAAGGTAACAACCCATCAACACATACTAGTGCAGCCATACGGATGAAAGATTCACCGCCATATTCTCCTAGTGCGGCAACGAAATCACCGATGCTATCACCTGGTATACCATTGATTTGGCAAAATGCAACCAATTCAGCAACAATTTTTAAACACAAGTCGATTGTTTGGGCTTTGTCAGCTTTGGGTGTAACTTTATTAAGAAAACCCAAAAGTGGAATCGTTTCACCAACTTTATTTGCTAATGCTGCGGTGCCTAATGCTTTATCTGTACTATCGACACTTTGATACAACCACATCGCAGTTTGATATCCCTGCGAACGGTCGTTATATAGATATATCGCGCGTTCGCCAATTTGCTGGATTACGTCTTCGTCTGTTTCTCCTGTAACGTGTTGAATCGTGTTAACAAAACCAGTTATGTTTTGCCACTCACCAGGAGCAACAAAATCCAATGCCTTTAACATTGAAATTGTCAAGCCCCCAGTTGGTAATTGGTCAACTAAATCTTGAATTGGTTTACTCACAGTAAAATCTCCCTAATTGATAAATTGTTCATTAATTTTGAACTATGGGCGCTAATCATTTAAGTTGATTGTTTGAGTCTCGACAACCCAGCTAGATTGAATTTCTGAAGCCAAGTTTCTCTATCACTATCAGAAAACGATGGGTCTTTGGATATGGCAGAGACTTGATACTTACCAACTAAAATCGATGTTTTGGTTTTACCGAGTGTTTTTGCAGGATATCCAGCAACTTGTTTTGTACTAGTTTTGTATCCAGCAGCAGTTGCTGGTGTGCTGGTAGTGTCGGAAATTGCCAGTTGTGCTAGCACTTTACCGCCTTTCTTCAAATTCGCTTCTGCGAAACCTTTTTTCTCTTGAGTAAATACAACGTCATAACCACCACCATCTGAAGGGAATAACTTGTTAAACTCACTACCTTGAGTAGCACTCTTCGCTACTGCTTGACCACTACGCTGACGACTGCTTTCTTGCTGTGCAGCATCAAACCGCGAAGGCGCCTTTGTTGCACAGGCAGTTATGGATGTTACCAATAGTAAAGACAGAAGTAAAGCTGGTAATATTCGGCGTATACGGGGAAAAGACATTGTGTTATCTCCTTAAACTGCACATAACGCGCGTATGCGACAAACGCAACACACATTGAATTTAACCTGTTAGGTAGCCAATGTCATGAAAATATAAATAATTTCTTAGAGAGTGCTAAGTGCTAAGTGCTGAGTGCTGAGTGCTGAGTGCTAAGTGCTAAGTGCTGAGTGCTGAGTGCTGAGTTGTAACTGTTTACTTTCTCAGCACTCAGCACTTTCTACGAGCGCACTACTTTTTATAAGCTACTACCGCATAAAAGGGGTCTCCACCACCTGCACCTAACCACTGTAACAAATTGGGAATTTGAGACTGACGAGTTATAACTTCGGGAGGAGTAAAACCAGAAACACTCTTAAAATAACTTTTGACTAACTCGACGCGACCTTTTTCTGTGTTCTCACGCCAAGCTTCGATGGCTTTTTGATAAAACATTCGGTTGGAAAAGCTGAAAATTACCACACCGCCTGGTTTTAAAATTCTGTGAATTTCCGAAAATACAGCTTCTGGATACTGCAAGTACTGTACCGACACACAGTTGACAACGGCATCGAAGTCCTGGTCTTGTAAAGGTAACTTTGGATTTTCATTCAGATTTTGGACAAAGTAATGGTTTAACTTGGGATTACGTGCAAGTTCTTCACTATTAAGTCCATGTCCTTCGACATGAGCAAATTGTATCTCTTCAGGTAGATGCGAAACCCAACTGCTCATCATGTCCAAAATGCGGGTATTCGGTTTTAAGAGTTGTCGATACAAATCAGTAAGCTGTTGAATAAAGCCTTCATCAACATGGGTGACGAAACGTGGTTCAGAATAGAACAATTTATCGTCACTGTCGTCTAGCTTAGTACGTTCATTTGGTCTGAGGAGCATAGATATTTTATGTCTTGTTTATGTTTTGTTTGTGTTTTAGGATTTTTTGGCAAAAAAAGCAAAAAATATGATATCTTCTGGTATCGTCAGTCAAACTATGTGTGTGAGACTTTCGTACCTCCTCACATATTCTAAAAAAGACAGGTAAATATAGCTACTTCCTTCCATCAATTTTTTTGTACATAAGTCTTTAATGTTGTACCTAGAACAAAATATTCGTCCTCTGTGGTTAAAATTTCAATCAAAGCAATTCGCTTACGTAAGTTTGTTAATTTGGATACTGCCTTTACTATTATTTGGCTCTGGTAATAACAGCTTAATGGCACATGATGAAGGTCTTTACGCTATCCGTGCGCGTCTAATGTCTGATTCTGGGGAATGGGTACATCCTTGGGATAGCCCGCATCATAAAACACCTGGTATTTACTGGATAATTGCAGTTTGTTACAAGCTATTCGGTGTATCGGAGTTTAGTGTTCGTCTTCCTAGTATGATTTTAGGAACACTAAGTATATTTATGTTATATGAAATTGGTAGAATTATATTAAATAATAGAATAGCATGGTTGGCTGCTGCCATTTTTAGCGTTGAGTTTCTTTGGTTACAATATTGCCGTCTGGGTACTCCCGATATCAGCATGATTTTTTTGGTGCTGTCGGGAATCTTGTTTTCATTAAAAGCAGAATTTTATTATAAACTATATCATAAACAGCATAATATCTTTTGCCTTTTAAGTGGAGTCTGTTTTAGTTTGGTTTTGCTTGTCCGTAGTTTAATGATTGTTTTACCAATTGTAGCTTTAATTCCATTTTTCATTTCTCCAAAACGGCGCCATCGTTTATTACAGCCATATTTCTATTTAGGTCTTATAGTTGGGTTGACTCCAACTTTTATTTGGCTTTGGCTGAGTTATCTACATTACGGTAGCGAAAGTATTTCTAAACTATTAAATTTTGCGCTGCGAGTCGGTTCAAAAGAACGAGGTGGAAATGGAATTATCTTCTATATGTGGAACGTTCCCGCTAAGTCTTTCCCTTGGCTCTTCTTTGCTTTATTTGGTTTATTTAAAATCATCAGGTGCCGACAAGCTAAGTATAAATCAATATTAGTTGGTTTTCCAGTTATTTTATTTATCGAACTCAGTCTTGTTTCAACTCGACTATCACATTATAGCCTTTGCCTTTTTCCTTTTATTGCCTTACTTGCAGCCGTTGGACTTGATACAATATCTCAAAGATTAAGTAAAGAAGAACCTAAAACATTCTCACCCTTATTTAAAATTACTCGTTATTCAAGCTATGGTTTTGCCATTATCAGTACATTCTTAATACTTACAGGTATTATTATACTGTTTGTAGATAATTCAATTCGACAATATGCACCCTCAATTTTTATAGTAGGCGCCGGATGGTTAATTTTACCAATCGTCTGGGTACAACGTCACCAATTTCAAAATAATCGCGTATATAGTAAATACTGGATAGCAGGATGGTTAATTCCTATCTGGCTAAGTTTAGCTGTAATTGGATATAACGGCTTCTTCTGCGATTATAACCCAGAGTTCCGCAAGTTTATTCAAAGTGAAACAGTGGCGCCAATTCTCCAATCATCTCCTGTTAGCTTAGTTGATGTTAGCGGTAAAACTGGCGTATTGATTAATTTTTACACTAGAAATATAGCTGGAAGAGTGAATTCACTTCTTGAAGTATCACAGAATAATTATGCTTGGATTGAACAAAGTAAACTAAGTACACCATCAGAAGCTTCAATACCACACCGTGTGATTGGTACGGTAAAAGAATATAGTTTGGTGCAAGTACAATAATGGGGGATTTTTACGGTTCTTATCTTTCCGTTTGATGTTGGAACAGACGATCTAATGCATTATTTTGCGTTATTGACGAAAATGGTTGTGCTGTTGCGGAGCTTGGTGGGTTTTTGTAAAGTCGGGCGCCTGAATCCTTACGTATAAGATAATCCATAGTAATGCTATACGGGATATAGCAATCCTCAATCGGCTTAAAGGTTAATCGACATCTTCCCTAATTATTGTTAAACCTAAAGTTTTGTAGGAAGTTACCACTTCTAACGGTACATTTGGCGCCGTTACCAAGTAAGTTAATGCATGAATTGAGCCAACTACATAGGGTGCAGCAGTATCAAGTTTTGCTGCTGTAACTAATCCAACGACCTCCGCAGCACTCTTTATCATTGCCCGTTTGACATGCGCTTCATTTAAGTTAGTAACACTAATGCCAATTTCTGGATGCAAACTGCATACTCCCAACATACATAAATCCGCGCGTATCATCTGTAATGCTTCAATTGTTGCGGCGCCGACATTAACTAAAGCTTTTTTATAAAGTTGTCCACCCAACATTACAACTTCAATATGAGCATGTTCTGCTAAAGCTACAGCAATTGGTGGACTATTTGTTATGACTGTTGCTTGTAAATCTTTGGGTAAATGCCGCGCGACAGTTAGTGTTGTTGTACCCCCATCTAAAATGACTACCTGACCTGGACGTACCAAAGAAGCTGCCGCGCGTGCTATTGCTTCTTTTTCTATCGGCGCCTGTTTTTGACGGTCTGCATAACTTGCTGTTGCTGGAGAAGTTAATAAAGCGCCTCCATGTACACGTTTTAGTAAACCTGTTTCGGCTAATTCTCTTAAATCGCGACGTATCGTATCTTCTGAAACTTTGAGAACAGCACTGAGTTCGGAAGAAAGCACCTTTTTGTCACGACGAAGAATCTCCAGAATGAATTGTCGTCGTTCAGCAGTCAACATAATTAATTTTCCGGAAGTTGCGTTTTTTTTCTTGAAATTGCACGTTTGTGAGTTTATACTTATTGTACAAGCTTGAAAAGTTCGTAGCAAACACTTTAATGCTGTTCTTCAACACACAGAAGGCGCTATTTTCGTGCGGCTATGGTTTGATAGCCTTAAACAAGTTGATACGGGTGCAGGTATTTACACGTTTACTCGTGCTTTTGTTTAAATTCAAGCACATTCGTGCAGTTATAAATGTATTGGTTTTAACCTATCGTTAACAAATCATGACTACAACAACAACTCAATTTCCAATTAATCTAGGTGCCTACAAATATATATCACTCAATCCAGCAGATGGTACACTAACGTCAGAACAAAGAGAAGCACTCAAAGCGAATATTCAACTTTGTCGGGATGCGATAGTTTTTTTCACTGCCACTGGAGCAGCTAGAGGAGTGGGTGGTCATACGGGTGGACCATACGATACAGTACCAGAGGTAATGATTCTCGATGCGTTCTTTCGAGGCGCCGCAGATAAATTTGTACCCATCTTCTTTGATGAAGCAGGACATCGAGTTGGTACTCAATATTTAATGTCAACGCTGCACGGTGATTTACCTGAACAGCAACTTTTACGTTATCGTGAAGCACATTCTAAGTTACCTGGACACCCTGAACTCGGCTTAACTCCTGGTGTGAAATTCAGTTCTGGGCGCCTAGGTCATATGTGGCCTTACGTCAACGGTGTGGCAATGGCACATCCAGGTAAAACCGTTTTCTGTTTAGGTTCTGATGGTTCGCAACAGGAAGGTAATGATGCTGAAGCCGCGCGTTTAGCAGCCGCTCTCCATTTAAATGTAAAATTAATCATTGACGATAATGATGTAACGATAGCTGGACACCCATCTAAATATTTACCTGGCTACAGCGTTGCTAAAACTTTGACAGGTCATGGTTTGAAAGTATTAGAGGGAGACGGGGAAGATATAGATGATTTATATCGTCGTTTATGTGAAGCAGTAAATACCCCAGGACCAATTGCTGTTATCAACAAACGTCCAATGTGTCCAGCAATTGAAGGTTTAGAAGGCTCCACTCACGGTCATGATGTAATATCTGTAGATCTAGCAGTTAAATATTTAGAAGCGCGCGGACATAGTGCAGCAGTTCAATACCTCAAAAATATCGAAAAACCAAAACAAACTTATACATTCCTTGGTTCGAGCGATAAATTTGGTGCCAATCGTAACGTCTTTGGTGAAGCGGTGGTAAATATCCTAAGTCGGATGAGCGAAGCAGAACGCAAGGAAAAAGTTAAAGTTATTGATAGCGACTTAGAAGGGTCATGCGGTTTGAAGAAAATTCACGATGCCTACCCAGAAGTATTTGTTCCATCGGGAATTATGGAGCGTGGTAACTTCTCTGCTGCTGCTGGGTTTGGTATGGAAACTGGAAAGCAAGGAATTTTCGCTACCTTTTCTGCATTTTTGGAAATGTGTATATCCGAAATTACAATGGCACGGTTGAACTACTCAAACGTGTTGTGTCACTTCTCCCATGCGGGTATTGATGACATGGCAGATAACACCTGTCACTTTGGTTTAAATAACATGTTTGCCGACAACGGTTTAGATGATGGTCATCCAACACATCTATACTTCCCAGCAGACACAAATCAAATGACAGCTTGTGTAGAAGCAATATTCTTTGACCCAGGACTACGGTTTATTTTCTCAACTCGTTCCAAAGTGCCTACAATTAAAGGTAGCGATGGTAACGAATTATTTGGAGAAGGCTATAAATTTGTTCCTGGTAAAGATGAAGTAGTGCGTGAAGGAACCCAAGGTTATATTGTCAGCTTTGGCGATGCCTTGTACCGCGCGCTTGATGCAGTCGAACGTCTAAAGCAAGAAGGAATAGATGTAGGATTAATCAACAAACCAACTTTAAACGTTATCGATGAAGAAATGATAGCGAAAATTGGTAAGGCGCCATTCGTTCTTGTAGTAGAAGCATTCAACCGTCGCACTGGTTTAGGCAGTCGTTTTGGTTCTTGGCTACTAGAACGTGGATATACTCCCAAATATAACTACCTCGCCACCCACAAAGAAGGTTGTGGTGGACTATGGGAACAGTTCCCACATCAAGGTATTGACCCTGTAAGCATAATCAACCAAGTCAAAGACTTGATTAAATAATCTTGTGGAACAGGCATCCCTGCCTGTTCAATATCAAGTATATTTAGTATCAATTTCCCTATTGACTTTATTCTCTCATTTTGAGAGAATGCTATAATTATGATCTGCTTACTAAAATGCATTTAATTGCAATCACTCGACTGCGAGAAGTTGCAGCTAGGCATCCTGATGTCAGTGTTCAGATTGAAGACTGGTATACAGTAGTCAAAGCTGCGACTTGGCAAAATTTAAAAGAGGTGCAACAATCATATGCCTCAGCCGAGGCTGTTGGCAACTTTACCGTTTTTAATATAAAAGGTAATCGTTATAGACTAATAGTTGACATCAATTATGTAAAACAAACCCTATACTTCAAATATTTTTTAACTCACGCTGAATACGATAAGGACGAGTGGAAAAATGACTCTTACTTTTAATCGCGAAGTTTACGTTAACCTTTTAACAGAAGCGCTACCACAGGTAATTAAAACGACTGAGGAATACGAAAGAGCGCTTTCTATCATTGAATCGTTAATGCACAAAGAAAGTTTAACGCCAGAAGAAGACCAAATTTATGACTTGTTTATAGTGTTAATTGAAACATTTGAAGCCGAACATTATCCTTTACAAAATTTATCTACTCCTCAAAGTCGTTTACTACATCTAATGGAAGCTAATAATCTTAAACAAGCTGATTTGTTAGACGTGTTTGGTTCAAGTGGTATTGCTTCTGAGGTGATTAATGGCAAACGTGAGATTAGTAAAGCTCATGCTCTTAAACTAGGCGAGCGTTTTAATCTTCCTGCAAGTGTATTTTTAGTATAAGTAAAAGTGTAAAGATGATTTTGAACGAGAATTTTATATTAGAATGACTAAGAAATTTGGTTGGACAAAAAATGTTTTAATCCACCAAATAGAGAACCAAACTTATGAAAAAACTTTACTTAACCAAACGAATTTTCAGCAAACTGTTTCAGAAGAGATAAGAAATCAAGCGAAGTTAGCTGTAAAGGATGAGTATATTTTCGATTTCTTAGAGTTGGCAGACGAACATAGCGAATACCAGCTAGAAAAAGCAATTTTAGCAAGAGTCGAACCATTCCTCCAAGAAATGGGGGGAATGTTTGCTTTCATGGGTAGTCAATTCAAACATATGGCTTATTTCCGAAGCTAGATGTAGTTCGCCGCATTTACTACAAACTAGTAAATAGATGAGCATAAATTCCTAATAGTTATGAACCCTAACCAAACCCAAAAATCATCAGACAAAAAAGACAAAAAAGCTTCGACTGTATTGACAGTTAGTGTACTTGTAGGAGTTTTATTTATTCTTTTGGTTGCTGTAAGTAGTTATTATGGCTTAGTTCGCTTTTAGTAGCACAGGCAAGACACCTATGCTACAACATAACCAATCCTAAACGTACACCTACAGCTACCGCTTGGGTACGTTTAGAGACGTTTAATTTCTGAAAAATTGATGAGATATGAAATTTGACTGTATGTTCTGAGATATGTAAGTTCTGAGCAATGGCTTTATTGCCACTACCTGAAGCAAGTAACTGTAATACCTCAATTTCTCGTGGGGTTAGTACTTGATTTGGGTTACTTGTTATTGTCTCTGTACTTAAATCAGATGCAGCAAGTAAATAATCAATCATTTCTGGATGAAAGACTATCATACCTGCTGCTACAGTTTCAACTGCAAGAATTATCTCTGATTCGCGTTCGAGGGACGATAATATTCCCCGTACACCTGCACGCAACATAAAATTTACATCTAGTTGGTCGTTAGATGTAATTACGATGATTGGTATAGAATGTTGTGATTGCACGATATCCCAATATTCTATACTGTTGTTCCAATCAAGCAGTAATACATCAGGTTGCTGCTTGGCTATTTCGGTCACTATATCTATATTGGCGCCGCTTGTGATAACTTGAAATTTAGGACTTTGCGCCAAAACAGTCGCTAAACCAGCCCGAACTATAGGTGATGCAGCAACCACCAACACACGAATCATATCACCTCCGCAGCAGAATTCAAAAAATTCTCAACTGTTGAAATTGGAATTGCAACTGCCATACCATAAACAATCATCGTATTTATTCCAATCACTCGACCAAAGCAGTCAGCCAGAAGACCTCCTGAGTTTCCGGGATGTAAGGTAATATCTGCTAAGACAGCTGAGTTGGTAAGACAAGAAAGCATTCCAACTGTTACTACACCTGTATCACCCAATGGATTACCTACAGCCACAACTAACTCCCCAACCCGGAGATTATTACAATTACCAATTGTCGCAGCATTTAAGTTATCTACGGTAATTTTGAGAATAGCTAAATCAACAGTGGGGTCAATTTTTGTACGAACCGCTTCTACAACTCGTCCATCCCAAAGTTCGACGACCGCGCGTTTACTTGTAGCAACGTGAGCATTAGTGACAATCACACCCTCACTATTCCAAATCACTCCAGAGCCAGCGCTAGAGTTGTTTATTCTCACCTTAACAGTATTTTGACGCAGTTGTTGAGCAATAGATGTTAGTTCATATGAAATATGAGTAAATACTGTGCTTGGCATATATTTATCTTGTATTAGTAAAATCTTCTTGTGGAGCGGGCATCCTTGCCCGCCCTGGCTGAATATTATGTAACAGGCAGGATGCCTGTTCCACAAGACAAGTTAAAATGGTCGCTCACCAACAGTAACAGTCAAATCAATTAATCCACCACCACGAACAACTTGTACTGCTACCGCTTGATTAACATATTGCGATTCATTCAAATATGCTAAAACATCATTTGTATCTTGAACGCGCGCACCATCAAACGTAATCAAAATATCTCCCAGCAATATACCAGCTTGTTCTGCTGGTGCATTTGGTTCGACGTTGATGACAATTACTCCACCATCACCAGTTAAATTCAACTCAGAAAGCAAATTTTTTGGTAAACGTACAGGTTGCATTCCTACACCCAAATAACCTCTAGCAATTCTTCCCTTTGCAACTAACTGCTCAACTACACGGTTTACTGTCTTTGAAGGAATAGTCAAAGCAGTCGCGCGTCGTCCAGATGTGTTCATACCAACTACATCACCATTAGCATCGACAAGCGGTCCACCTGCAAACCCTGGATATAAAGTAATATCAGGACGAATGAATTGGTCTATATTACCACCACTCATACTTTTCCAGGCGCCTTGTAATACACTAATAGTTCCCATTGCTGCTTTGACATCACCTTCACGACTGAGTGCCATTCCTAGTACAAGATGTCCTACCTTTAAAGTTGTCGCATCCCCAATACTGGCAACAGGAATATCTGGATTATCAATTTGAAAAACAGCTACATCGGTAGTCGCATCACGACCTAATAATTTAGCAGCTAAATTTCTTCCACCTTTTACAGTTATAGTAATTTCTTCGCTATTGTGCAGCGACTCATCAGAAGTAACAATGATACCATTACGCCAATGAATTCCACTAGGCGAAAACCTTCTACCTGCATTCACAGAAACAACGGCGCCTCCAAGTCGTTCAACGGTATCAGCTAAACTTTGTGAAAGAGCCAAAAGTAAGTTGGGAGTATTTGAAGATATAGACATATATAGATATAACGCAGCACTTAAACTACAACATATCCTTATCATTGCTCATTATATAAAGGCGCCACATCAGAAAATTGGCTAGAAACAACCTAGAAAAATGGGTAGTAAGAGTAGTGCTGAGTGCTGAGTGCTGAGTTTTTACTTCTAATTCCTCATTCCTAACTCCTAACTCCTAACTTTACTCAGCACTCAGCACTTTCTACTCAGCACTATCCAGTTACATGTATTAATTTATTTAAATCATTGGTATCAACATCATAAGCGGCGCCAAAACCAACGACAAATCTACCAGCAGTGGGGGTAAGCTTAAAGATGCGAAAGTCTGGCAAGTCGCGTAGTAACTGAATGATGTTACCAAATCTTGATTCAAAATTTGATACAGTTTGAATCCATGTTGCAGTGCTGCTATTTAACAAGCTTGCTGTACAATCGTAACTTAAGCGGCGCCGAGCAAATATTTGCTGGGTTTGAGATTCATCTTCGATAAACAAAACACTAGCTATAGGTATTGCGTTCAGGTTTTGGGTATGAGTAGAAAGACCGCTAACATATATATAGATGTTTTTCATATCATCCATGACAAACGGTGCATAGCTAGCATTTGGTACACCATCTTTGCTGACTGTGCTAATAACAGCGCTTTGAAACTGGTTCGTGAAAGTTTCATATGCTGCTTGAATTGCTTCAAATTGAGACATTTTGTTCCCAAATTCGTTAATTTATTACATCTATTCTAATTTCACTCAAAACTGAGTTTCTATACAAAACAAGCCATAATTATAAGTCTATTCCGCAGACCTGGTAGTCAAATTTACCAAAACTGTGTCAAAATATATCAGTATAGCCATAACATGCACGTTATGTCAGGGTGTGGCTTTTCGTGTAATCAAAAATCAAAATATACTGCGGTCAAGTTATGCGTACCTGGAATTTAGTAAAAGGATTAATTGCTTTTGCTCCCCTTATAAGTACTGCCTTGGTTTTAAATGTGGGAGCGTTGATTCTGTCTGATACAGTACATGCAGTTGTAGTTGCGTCTTCAAAACAGGCGCCGAATAATGTTACTACAGATAAACCTAAAAAACCAGGTGAAGAAGTCGAAACAGAACCTGCTACAGATGAAATACATTTAGTAGTCAAGCTCAGAGCTAAAACAGTATACGTATATAGAGGTCTAGAAATAATTGCCACTTATCCCATAGCTGTTGGCAAGTCTGGTTGGGAGACTCCCAAAGGTGTTTACAAAGTATTCGAGCA
>NZ_JBXXZH010000157.1:0-22356 GCF_059640475.1 Calothrix sp. CBUCES-K 9914 | reverse complement strand
AGCAATTTATGCAGTTGAGCATTATCTTCAATGTCTGGGTTTTCCGACTAATTGGGAAGGGAGTGATAATCGCAAATCAATTGTCCAAAAGTTTTTAGATATTGCTGATTTGAACGTTAGAGGTATAGGTAAATTTGAATGTCGTCCTGTACTACCAGGCGCCGACAAATTAGAAGTACCCTGTGAAGCAAGGGATGAGAATGTTGTTGGTTATATTGCAGTACAATTAACGCAAGATTTAAAAGAAGCAACGCTAATAGGTTTTGTGCCACAATTGCCAGAAGCTCAAGAAAGTATACCTTTAAACCAACTACGCGCGTTTGATGAGTTACCCGAATACTTGAGTCAATTAAAAACACAAGGAAAAGTAGTTAAACAGCAGTTTGTAGATTTAGGACAATGGTTAGATAATATTTTTATAAATAGCTGGCAAACAGTAGAAGAAATATTTAGTACTCAAACATATAGTTTCGCTTTTAGAAATCGTGGTAATATTTCTGATCAACTTAACCTTAACGATACTAGTAACCTTAAACAGTTTATTAGTACTTTATATGCGAACCAGCGCTTCGGCAGCCTAGAGCAAAAAACCTATCCAATTGAATTAGAACCGATAGCAGCACTAAGTCAGCTTATTCAATCAACTCAAGACGATGAAACTCGTTGGAAAGCAATAGAACTGTTATGGAAAATCAAGCCAGACCATCCAGCTGCTGCAACTAGAAGAATAGCAGATTTAGGAATGCGACTTTCAGGTCATCCAGTAGCATTGATGGTAGCAATTTTACCAAAACTTGACGGTAAAAGGGGTATTCTCCTGCGCGTTTATCCAATGGGTAATCAAGCATACTTGCCGCAAAACCTCAAATTAACTGGTCTTGATGAAACAGGTAAAACACTGCTCGAAGTAAGTGCGCGCGGGCAAGATAATTACATTCAGTTTAGATTTAATGCCGACCCAGGAGACAAATTCAGCGTTCGAGTATCTTTAGATGAAATCAGTATCACAGAACATTTCTGTGCCTAAATAAAACAACTACTGTTTTTGATATTATCTTGTGGAACGGGCATCCTTGCCCGTCCCATAACTCATTTCAAACATTGCCACTCCACAATTAAACCATCATCAACTATCCAAATCCTGAAAATTACATTCCTCTCCCTTACATTTAACTTTTACCAATACACCTAAACCACTACTACGCTTACGACCACCTCCTAGCTCAAATTGTACGTTTGTAGTGGCGCCTGACGTAGAAAAAGTTTTATTATTAAGCAAAGTATTTTTTAATATTTCACGATTGGGTTTACCTTGTATATTCTTCAAACCTTGAATTATTACCTTAGTTGCGTCATATGACATAGCGGTAGTCCAATTAATTTGACTAGTACCCCAAATTTTGTTAGCCTGAGTCTCAAAAGGCGAATTACTTCTATGCCAAGGGGTAGAAACAGTCAGCTTGCTTTTCTCTGAAGCTTTACCAAACTCAGTGCTTCTTGTTTCAGGTTTGTATAAAGTACTGGCGCCCAATATAATTACATTCTCATAAGCTTTGCTATTAGAAACCTGTTTAATTACTTCCAAAGCAGTCCTTAAACTTTTCTCATCAGCAGAAGGAGCTAATACTATTACATTTGCCTTTTGGTCTTTAGCTAAATCCAAAATTTTATTCTCGGCATTATAGTCCTCAAGATTCACAGGGTTGATATCCATCAAATTACTAATGCTATTTCTATTTTTTATAAACTCTTGTTTTAAAGATTCACTAAATTCTTCTCCTTGTTGATACGCAAAAATAACATTAATATTTTTTCCATTAAATTTCTTTTTAAGATAATCATAAAAATCATTTACTTCATAGGTATTATTTACAACAGTCCGAAGTACTTTATAACCGAAATTGTTATCAAAATTTGTCGAATTACCTGTAGGAGTTATTACAAGAATATTTTCCTTATATTCATTTTCAACAGTTTTAATTGTTAATCTACTTGTATTATGACCAATAACAGCTAAAATTTTATTTTGACTTGAGTCATATACGATATGATGAGCTACTTTTATAGCAATATCATTTTGTCCGCTATCGTTAGCAATTTCTACTAGTAATGGTTGAGCTTTAATATTAGTACAATTTTGAATATTTTTTGTCTGAATTACATTAATTATATTATCAACACTACCGCAATTAAATTCACTTTGTGCATGAGCTACGCCACGCAAAATTTCTGCATCGTAACCGGGAGTTCCTAGAACTGAGACAGCTACAGCAATTTTTGCAGGATTACCTTTCTTCATTGCAATAGCGTTATTTAGATAAACTAAGGCTTCTGGGTCATTTTGGTTTTCTTTTGCTATAAGACGATATTGTGAAAAGTAATTAATCGCATCATCCCAAAGTCCTTGACTAAATGCATCTACTCCTTTTTGTTTATTCGCAATATTCCATTGGCTCTGGTTCAATAGTAATCTTTCTCCTTGACTAAATACTTCATTTATTAATGGGGGTGAGTACACATAATGTAATGTCAATCCTATTATTAAACCTGCTACCACACAACTAGCAACAACTACATCCTTGTTCCGGCGCCAAAGTTTTCGGATAGTACGTTCTATTCTGACAGTTATTGGCTGGCGCCAGGTTAGAGATTTTTCTGAAGGGTTTTGGCAAATAACAGGTAGCCAAGATGCATAGGGGTACAGATGTTCAATTTCTTCCAATCTTTCTTGTGCTTGCCGCATTGCCAGATGAAACTTTTCTCCCTGAGAAAATAAACTTAGAAATTCTTTTAGGAATTTTTGCGCTACCTTATCCGGTACAGGTTCACGCATGACAATAACTTGTGGTATTCCTAACTCTGTAAGTTTGCTTGCAAGTCCTAAACCATCACAAGAATTGAAAATTGCTAGTTTTAATCCTTTTTTTATAGCTTTTTTAAAGGCACTTCTAAGATTTTGTAAGGATGGACTATCCATATCATTAATTTGGATAACTCCATCATTTCCATCACTCGAAGTAATACTATGTCCTGCAAAGCATAATACGTCCCACGAGTTGTTATATAATTGACTGCATAGTTCTTCTCTTGTTGGCTGTTTTAATGCTTTGACTCTAGCACCAGGTATATTAATTAATATTTTTTCATCTGGTGTGAGATTTATATCTTTATCGCTACCTAAGATTACTAGAATACTAACAGGACATTTAAGAGGTTGACAAACATCATTATATTTGGCACCTAACGAAAACCAAGCTTTCTCACGCTTTTGAAACAATTGCCACAAATGCCAAGGTAACTTTTTAAGAATTTGGTTATTAGTTAAAAATATAATTCGCGCAGACTCTTCTTTCGTAACTTCTTCCTCTACATATAAACGTAATTCTCGTATATTGTGATGCTCAAACCAATTACTTAAACTAACTTTAAGTGCATCAGCAGCTTCGTGAAATTCCCTAATTGTGGAAACGTTCGTTATTTGATTTGCTTCACATTCAATTCCTCTTTCCCCTAAACTTTTGTATATTTCCTGAAAGTTTTTATACAAGTGAGGAATATTTGGCGCCGCTGGAAAACTCCCTTCTTCCACTCTATAATCATTTCCATCTTCCTTGCGTATTCGCACCGTTACTGAAAATCCTTGCTCAAAATTACCGTCACGGATATCAAATACAACAACTTTACTCATAACTTCATGTTAAATAGTTTCACAGTATGGTTATATTATTTGTAAGAGTATATCAAACAATGTTGATTTTTACTCATAAAGTTTGTTTAAAGTAAAAACACTTAATGATTATTAAAAATTAGAAATAAAATTACATGTAAACGATGATGTTGGGTTCCGTTCTGAGACCCAACCTACAAATTTTCTTCGATGAAGTTACAGGTGGAGTTTTGGCATTGGACTTTTACTAGTACTCCTACGCGGTTGCCTGTACTGATGGGTTTTCTACTTCCTTTTTCTTCTTGGGTATCAAATTCAATTGTTGCTGTGGCGCCAACAGTAGTAAACTTTTCAATGTTGTTAAGTATATTGTCTTTAAGTTGTAAACGAGTTGGGTTGGTGGTAATTGTGCTTAGACCTTTAGTAATAACTTGTACTGCATCGTAGGACATTACTGTAACCCAGTTGATTTTGGCACCACCCCAAATTTTATCAGATTCTTTCTCGAAGTTAGATGAGTTGGCTGTTGATTCACTTCTTTGCCAAGGTACTGCTGTTATTAGTTTAGTTTGTTCGGCTCTTAAACCATTATCTTTACTTATTGTCGCAGGACTATATAAAACACTGGCACCTAATAGTATCATTTGATTATTGGGAGTGTTAGAAGCTTCTTTGACTACTTCTAACGCTTTATCCAAAACATCTTCAGTACCAGAAGGAACTAATAATAAAACGTTAGCGTTGATTTTTTGCGCTTCTCTAATAATTTGTTCCGCACCATCTGTTTTCAAGTCATATGATGGTATATTTGGTTGATTAATGACTTTTAAAAACTTGTCTTTTATTGACTCACAGTAAGATTCACCTCTATCGTATGCAATTACTGGTCTAATTGATTTTAATGGGATTTTTGAAAGTATATATTTATTCAAGTTTGCTATAGCATTACTGTCACTTGGTACTGTGCGAAGAACTGGATAAGGCAAGCTACTTAATTCGGTAGAGGTACTTGTAGGAGAAACAACAAGCATATTATTCATATACCCTTGGTTTACAGCAGCTTTGGTTAGTTCACTTCTATAGTGACCAATTACTGCAATAATATCTTGCTGGTTATTATCGTTTACTAGTTTACGCGCGACTTGTATTGTTGTTGGATGGTCGTTTCCGTCGTCTACTATTTCTACTTGTAATTGCCTGTTATTAATACTGCCCGTACAAGTTGGTGTTTGGTTACTATTGATGATTTCTATAATCTTGTCAACGCTACCACAGTTTACTTTGCTTTGAGCGTGGGCAACACCACGTAAAATCTCTTCTGCAACGTTTGAGTTTTTAGTAATGGGAACACTGACGGCAATATGAATATTATTTTGTCCTGTCTTTGCTGCAATAGCATTGTTTAAATAAATTAGACTTTCGGGGTCGTTGGGAGTCTGCTTTAATGAGCTACTAAAGTCGTTAATAGCTTTGTTCCAGTTACTTTGTTGAAAAGCAAGTTTGCCTGCGTCTTTATTCGAGTTAGTTTTCAACAGTATTTTTTCTCCACGACTGAAGAGCTTGTCAAGACTATTAGTACTTTCTGGTGCTATTGTATTGGTTGGTAAAGGAGTGGATGTTATATTTTGTATTGGTTGTGTTGGTGGTGGTAAAAATATTTGTTTGACTAGAATAGCTGCTATGGCGCCTATTAATATCAAACTCGCAAGTGCTGCAACTTTATGTACACGCCAAAGTTTTTTGATGGCTCGTTTTATTTTTACATGAGTCGGCTGGCGCCAGTGTAAGGATTTTTCTGCAGGGTTTTGACAAATAATAGGTAGCCAAGAAGCATAAGGGTACAAGTATTCGATATCTTCTAACTTTTCTTGTGCTTTGCGTACAGCTATGTGAAACTTTTCTCCCTGTGAAAACAAAAGTAGTAAGTCTTGTAAAAATTGCTGTGCAACTTCATCTGGTACAGGTTCACGCATGACGATAACTTGCCGAATATTTAGTTCAGTAAGTTTGTTTGCTAGTCCCAACCCATCACACGAGTTAAATATTGCGAGCTTTAAACCATTCTCGATAGCTGTGATAAAGGCATTTTTTAAATCTTTCAGCGCTGGACTATCTATATTATTAAGTTGAATAATTCCATCGTTACCTTGACTCGAAGTTGCGCTGTGCCCCGCAAAGCATAAGATATCACAGTAACTATTGCGTAATCTTTCGCACAACTCCCTTCTACTCGGTTGTTTGAGTAATTCTACTTTGGAACCTGGTAAACTACTTATGATTTTTCCGTCTTTGTTGACGTTTATTTTATCGTCGTTACCTAAAACTGTTAAAATCTTAACTGGTGATTGCAGTGGCTTCGCTGGTGAGTTATATTTGGCGCCGAGTGATAACCAAGCTCCTTTACGGTTTTGAAACAGTCTCCATAAGTGCCAAGGCAGTTTCTTTAGTATTTCGTTACTTGTTTGAAAAATAATCCGTGCGGACTCTTCTTTACCTACTTCTTCTTCTACGTATACACGTAGTTGTCCCATTGATGGATGTTCAAACCATTTTACTAATCTAGCTTCGAGTGCTTTACCTGCTTCCCGACATTCGTCTGGAGTTGATACGTTGGTTGTTTGGTTAGGGTCAACGTCAAAACCTCTTTGCTCTAAGCGAGTGATAACTCTGACTGCATCTAAATTGGTATAATTTTTACGGAACTCTTGATACAGCAGTGGAATATCCGGCGCCGCTGGCAACTCTCCAACTTCCTCTTTATGAACATTCCCATTTTCTTCTCGTATTCGTAGGGTAACGGGGAAACCTTCCTCAAAGTTACCGTTGCCAATAGTAAATACAACTACCTTACTCATTTATTAATAGTTTATTTTATACTGTATTTTATCAGATTTTTGAACGTAGGGTGTGTAAGGCTACAAACAAACTTCAACGTAGCGCTCAGACCTGTAGCGTCACGCACCAAGTTGATTGATCCCTTGACTTAAGGAGGTGCTGCGCCAAGAACTACATCATAATGTGACCAAAAGTTTAATTTTAAGGTTTCCTAAACAACGAGCTTTAAAGACCTTGGTTTTAAGTACTAAATATGGTTAAAAATCACTTTTTAATAAAATTTATCGCGCTTGCACGTTCCCTATATACTTCGTTTTTATTGTTCTATTGATTTTACCAAACAAATGAACTACACAAATTATAAATATTTATGGTGCGTAACGCTACAAAATTATTCGCTTCGTTGAAATATTGTTATGGCGTTACGCACCCTACGTAGCGCATAATTCCATAACTATGTAGAAATGGAATTCATCGACTAGGAAATATTATTCTAAAAGCGTCTGCTTAATCTAAAATAGCTTGATTCCCACATGTATTAAACTTAGCTTAATTTCTATTAAAATTCAAGGCATACAAGTATAAAATGATATACGATTTCTAGATGGGTGGAAACCGATGGTTTTAACGGGCGAGATCACACCTGTCAAATTTAGTATATGTGTCAAAATATTAAGTAAAGCAAAGAAATAAGCATATATTTTGACGAGAGGGAGTAAAACATGATTTTTGGATTTGGTAAAAAAAGCGCCATGCCTAAGCCAGAGGAAGCTTTACCAGGAAGAACTCAGCAGATGCCTGTGCCAGCTACTCACTTTGTAAATGGAAATCCTCTCAAACCCCCATTTCCTCAAGGAATGGAAACTGCTATGTTCGGTATGGGTTGTTTTTGGGGCGCCGAGCGTAAATTTTGGCAGTTAAACGGAGTGTATAGTACATCTGTTGGATATGCAGCAGGGTATACTCCGAACCCCACATATAAAGAAGTGTGTTCAGGAATGACAGGTCATAACGAAGTCGTATTCGTTGTATACGATCCAAAAGTAATAAGTTACAGTGAGTTACTCAAAACATTTTGGGAAAGTCACAACCCAACCCAAGGGATGCGTCAAGGTAATGACGCTGGTACTCAGTACCGTTCTGGAATTTATGTATATTCTCCCGAACAGAAAAAATTAGCCGAAGAATCACGTGATGCTTACCAGCAAGCTTTAAAATCAGCTGGTTACGGTGAGATTACAACCGAAATCCTTGAGGCGCCGGAATATTACTATGCTGAAGATTATCACCAGCAGTATTTAGCGAAGAACCCTGGTGGATACTGCGGGTTAGGTGGAACAAATGTTTCGTGTCCTGTTGGAGTAGCTACTCAATCTTAATTGTATAGATAAATCCCCCTAGCGCCCCTTAATAAGCTACGGTGTACACACATCTCAAAAAAAATCCCGAATTTATAATCCTCTCACCCTATAAGGGTGGGACTACACGGACAAAGCCCAACCCTTCAGGGTAAAGGAGATTTATGTGTACACCGTAGCCTGAATAAGGGGGTTGGGGGGATAAAGTTTACACATTTTTGCGTAACCAATCTTTGATTTCTTGCGATATCCACATACATTCTTCAGCACTTAAACTAGCCTTGTCAAGGTGACTTATGAGTTCCAGTATTATTATGATAAAACCTCTACTTTCTGTAGAGTTTGACCGAATGGATTTGCCCTACGCAATTCTTCAATTAGCAGTATACAGCCGCTTGCGTGTAAATATAAAGATGTAAGCTGCAAATGCTAGAATAGCTACGAAACACAAAATATAAACATTTGCTAGTCCAGATAAAACACTTCCTAGAGAAAGTGCAGTAACTGGCAAACTCTCATTAATAGCAAATAACCTTCCTTGAATTCTATATGGGGTCTTTTCCTGAATTGCTATTTCTGAAACACCAATAGCAATCATTTGCAAGATAAAAAATACAAAGCAAGATATGAAACTGAGAAGATAGCTGTTAGTTAAGAAGAAAAGGTTTAAGATAATGCTGATAATGAAAGAAAATATCGGCAAAATACGTAATCTTTTATAAACTATTGGAATTAGTAGTGACCCAATTGTGTTGCCAACAGAAATAATGAAAGAAAATATGTATGTACCATAACTTTCAAACCCTATAGCTACACTTTTTTCAGGAAAAGTCTCATATAAAGCTCCTGTAAAAAAATCGACTAAGACAATAAAACTAGTACAAAAAAATAAAGTTTTATACTTTTTGAAGTAAGAGAATCCCCTTAAAAACTCTGAGAAAGAAAATCTTTGCTTGGATGTAGATTTCTGGTAGTTATATTTAACGCTAGTCAACATCAAAAATGAAGCTATAAATGTCAGCGCATTGATTAAAAAAACTAATTGAGTATCTGTATACTTTTCAATGATGAGAGAAATGCCAACAGAGATGATACCAGTCGCAGAATAAAAAAAGTAAAAAGCAGAGTTTGTCTCAGCAAAACTTTTGTCAAACTGACTCATTATTTTCAATCGCGATGGCTCGAATATACAGGAAAAAATCGAACTTAAAAACGGTAATAGTAGCCAAAAAAAAGTAGGATAATTTTTCGGGTATAAAAATAGTAATAAAAAAATAATTGTGCGAGCTAATTCTGCAATAAGTATTAGTTTTTTTGGATTAACTCTATCAACAATTGTGCCAATGAAAGGTTGAGCGATTCTAGGCAAGAAATTAAAAAGTAAAAATAAGCTAACTACTTCTTCTCCCCTTAATAACGCCAGATTGAGAAAGGCTGGTAAAGCCATAAGGTCGCCAACAGTAGAAATAGACTGGCTAATAATAATTGATTTTTCATTTTGGTCGAGTTTACCCAGACCAGGGAAACAATTAATGATTCTGTCAAACATAATTCACTCTACAAGTTTCAATTACAAAAATTTCCATTAAAATAGCCCCCTATCCGTGCAAGGTTATTTATTGATAGGATGGCTATTTTATATCAAGTTAAGCTAGATTCCGAACAGTTATTGAATTAACTGTTTTAAAGAACGACGAATTTTTTGGATATCGGCATTTAGTATATCTACATTAGGAGACTTTAAAAACACTTGTCCAAAACTATTCCAAGAACCATCGTAAGGAGAAAAAGGCTCAATAAAATCTCCAATGTCAACATAGTTGGCAAACTTACATTGTGATTCTTTGTGAATAATGCTTTCAAAAGATGGGTATGTTTTATACTGAATTTTCTCAGACCAAGGCTGCCCATCTTCATGAGCGGGAATCAAATTAATTGTGGCTGCACCACCTCTTCTGCTTTCATAAATGTCCGTAAAGCTTTTCTCCCATTTATAAAATGGATTAACAAGACTTTGGACAAATTCACCTATTGGGTCTATATTAAAAACAGCTTCAATTTGGGGAATAATACTCCATCCAGCAAATCTAGCGGCTGTTTCGATAATTGCTATTTGATGATTTTTCAAAAGTTTTATTTCTGTGTGAACTCCACAATATTCCAAACCAAAAGCTTCTAAACCACTAGCTATGCAATTGACTATTCTTAGTTGCAAATCGAGAGGAATTGTTGAAGGCGTTAAACTTACTGTTTCAATAAAAGGATGCAACATCGGGTAGTTTTGGGTAATAGCGATAGGGTAATATTTAGAGTTAATAATTACTCCTTCGACGCTGATATAATCTGCGTAAATAGTGTCTTTTCCAAACCAAGGTTCTGTATCACCACACAAAAGCCCTTCTTGAATAAAATTTTGGTCTTTCAAATATTCTTTGAAAGGCATTTTTTCAACTACACTAATAACAGATTCTTTTGCCATTTGTAAATTATTATAAAATTCTCCTTGTTTTGTATTTTGGGAAACTACAAACACTCCTAGAGAACCAGCAGCACTAGATGGTTTGACGACAAATGGAGGAGCTATTTTAGAAGATTTTAAGTCGGAAATATCAGAAAAAGCAAAGTGTTTTCTTTGTAGCAAATCATGCTGTTGTAGCACTTTATACATTTGCAGTTTGTTAATAGATTTTAAAACATTGCTGCCAGCGCCTCTCAATCCAAGAATTAAATTAGCTTTAGTGACTTCATACAAGTAGAATTCATCAAATGTTAATACTGCATCGGCATCAATTTTCTTGGCGTATTGTACCAAAAAAGCACTTAGGTCTGTGATGGTATCCATTTCATACAAAAAACAAACATCATCGACTAGAGATAGCAATTGTGCTTTTTCAACATCATTGATAATTTCCGGTTGGACTACAAATACCTGACCAAAATTTTTCAACTTTGTCAAAACATATTCAAAGGGGGCGCCACCTAAAACATTGACGTAAATAATTCTGAGCATATTCAAATCTCCATTCAGTAATGTAATTGAGTAATATTTTCAGGCTTTGCAGTGCGCGCGTAATTTGGCAGCACAAGCAATCAGCCAAGGTTGTCAGCGTTAAGAATTTCGTAATTTACGGTACAATCAGGAGAGTATTTCTTCAAATTTTCTATAAGTTCTTCTCCTGCTACCGTTAACTGCTGCATTGAATAGGGAGGCAAACAGTCCAATACAAAATAGGCATTGCGAGTGTCTTTTGTGACTTGAGTCCGTCGGCATTGGCGCCAGTTCCAGCGGCGACAAGTTACCCCACTGCTATCTGCCCAAATTACTTCCCCAGGTTCGGGATATGTAACTACTTCCTCACCATTTTCAAAGGTAATAAAAGGCTCTACACCAGTTGCTAAGGTTAAAACTAAGTCGCTGGTGAGGTAATCCCAATCCTCACCGCCCACAGGTAGAATATGACGAATGCTCACAGCATTGTAGAGGTCAACAGCAGGATTAATGCTTGGTAAATCTTGTCCTTTAAGAATTCTTTTGAGCAAAGCCTCTACAGAACAAGGATATTTGCTAGGTTTAGCACCGAAGCTTTTATATGCCAGTGCCCATGCTGCAATGTGCGGATGGGAGGAAGGTTTTTCACTCCCAAAGGCTTCTCTCTGTTCGCTTTCAGCCGCTCGCAGTAAACTAATATAGTTCTCGTTGCTCGCTTTATTTTCTAAACCTTCAGCATAAATAACTTTGGCAGCGTATTGAGGAAATTGGACAGTGACGCGGGAGTCAATCTTGAGTTTGTAATTCATATGCGCCTCAAATTTTTATTACATTGCCCAGGTATACAATAAATTACCCACTAAAAAAAGCGGATACGCTCTCCTGTTATTGGGCAACTATTTAACGTAGCGCTGGATACACCTCTTGACAGCGTTCTACAACTAGCCACTTAAAAAGTTTTTCTGTCATTTGGTTGTATTTAACTGACCCATAAAGTCTGAATATTCCTGTAGGATAATCCAACTTCAACTCTTGCTGAGTAAGGCGCACTGCTTCAAAACGATGTGGTTCTACAGCACTCAGCAATCCTTTATAGCTGACATCGCGCAGGCAGAGACGACCATTTTTTACATCGATTTCTCCACTCTCGAAAAGACGGTCAAAGGTAAGTAGACTGGCACAAACATCGCCATCTTTATCCATCCCACCACGTCGATGAGCATCTAATGCAAGACGAACGCACAAGTTCACCGCCACGACTTGACCAGCTTCTTCTGTAGAAAGCGTTCTACAAGCCAAATCAAATTCCACACCATCGGCTCGCCATTCTTCAACAGAAGCATACCAATAGGTAAGAAACAAGTTTTCTTGCACCTTACGGTCAATTCCTAAGCCAGTTGCGTGCCCTGCATCATGAAATTGATATTCCAAATGGCGGTTGCGCGTGCCGATTATTTCATTCTCTAGAGCAGTTAGGAGCAATTCGGCACTGTCAGGCTCCCAAATGCGGCTAAGACATTCTTTACCAGAGTCAAGAAATCGCCTTTGTTGTTCTGTCATATCGTTCAATGCCGGACCCTTAAAACTATTAGCAAAATCCCAATTATTTGCAACAACAAAAGCTTCTCCCTGTTCAGAGCCAACATTACCACAAGCCGCGATTCGTTCATAAGGAACAACCAAGGGAATCGACTGACGCAATGAGCCAATACGCTCACAGATAATATATTCTAGCTTTTCAATGGAGGGAGAAACAATAGAAATTACGCGACCGAAGATAGCGGTTAATTTGGTGGATTTAATCACCTCTCGACGAACCGTATAAGGAGCAATAATTAAGAAGTAGCCATCTTGTCCCACGAATTTTTGAGCAACAAAACTGTCAGACAGTATATCCCAATCTCCTGTTGCCAAAGCTTTTGCAGTATCTAAAAGCCACTTTTTGGGAAGTTCTTTTGATTCAAACGCAAGTTGATACAGTAGTGCCTCCGTTGCCTCCAATTTATTTTGGGCTACCGACTCAACGATTTGTTTTGCTAGTTTGAACTTTGATTTCGCAACTGTACTCGTAAACATGATTAACCTCCATTTTTACTTCATCTCTTTTTCTTACAACACACTGTTATATCTATTTATGCATTTCTAAATAGAAGCATCTAAATATAAGCAATGGAATTATTTCTCTTGAAATACCTGATATTTTTAGGGTAACTAGTTACCAAACTCACACTACACCTTGAACATCCAGTTATTCGTAAAATCTTTTCTTACACCTAAATATATTTCTTTGGTCTGATCTGAGAGTGTCAGCTTTTCTTTCTTTTTCAGCAAACCCTAAGTACCTAACAATACAGATGAAGTGCCGTAATTCGCGCAACTAAGAACCGCTATTATAGAGGTTCTTAGTTGCCAGATACATAATTTGAATAATTAGAGACTCTGGAAAAAAGAAATCGACGGTGAGAATAGAAAAGCACCACCAGTCGGGATTACCCAGCGAGCTAAAGTCTCCAATCGAGTCTCCGACCCTTCTGCATTCCGAAAAGTGCAAAACCGACTTCCCAAGCGATTTTGACCGACAAGCATATCATGACCGACATTCACCCGTTCAGGTGCTGAGGGATTATTCATCCAAAGGTTATTCAAAATGCGGAACTGACGATTGAAAGAAGTCTGGTAAGCAAGAAATAACAACCCACGATCCGTTTTTTCATTATCACCCTCTACAAAGGGAGAACCATAGGGAATTCCTCGACGTAGCATCTGGAAAGTCAGCGTTCCGTCTGGGTTGCTATTTTGGTCGGTAGGTTGGTCTCGCGGATTGACCTTTCTGATATGGGCAAATAACGGACAGCGCAATCCATCATTATCTTCTTGACTGCCTGTAATCAATTGCGTTGCTCCCATACTATCTATAACTTTTATGTCATTTGTTCCACCTCGAAACGCAAAATTATTCACCAAAAAATCATTATCGGCAACAGTCGAGTCGTTAGTTTCTGGGTTAATCGTAACTGGTGTACCATCTTCCCAGCGTCCCACAATCGAGGCTCCTAGCTGGCGTGGTGTATAAGTACGACCTGTGGTAGCAGAGAGTTCCTGGGATTTTTCTGTCAGGAAATCCCGAAACGCTTGAACGTCTTGACGCAGGCGACGAAATACTAAAAATGAGCCGTTCGTCATCCATGACGCTCCGCCATTTGAGATTTCACCAGGAGTTAATGGCGAGTTGGGTAAATGCGTAGGATAACCAAATACAAATTGACCTGTCCAAACAAGAGGTTTTCCTGGCTTGGCAAAGCGCAAGGCACGAGAATCTGTCGGTTCAATTTGGCGCAGGGTTAGAAAATCGTCAGGCGCCGCAGATAAAAGCCCTCTTACTCCAGGTTGAGAAATACCATCGCGGTATCCAAAGTGTTCAATTCCTCCAGGAAGTTCCGCTCCTTCTTCACTATAGATATGTTGCAGCCCAGTCGAAGAGGCTTCTTGCCGCAGGTCTACGTGTGCTTTATTCAGAGCTTTCTGGTCATCGCTACCGATTATAAATAGGATGTCAGGTGTATCGTCCCAAGTTTGACCAATTACATAGTCAGCAACGCGATCGCCAAGACTAGCTGCCTGTTTTCCCATCGGTTTACTAAAAAATCCGTCCGTGACACCTGTAACATCAACTCCTAGAACTTGAATGCCTTTATAGGAAAGTGCAGCATTGAGTAAAACGGTATCCGCAACAGATATCTCACCCCGCGAGCGCGATAATCGAAACTTATGTACTTGCGCCAGTGTCGTCAAGCGGTTTGCAAGTGCAGCAATCCAAGGAGAAGAAGCAACTGGATCAACAATCTTATATCCTGCAAGGTGCAGATATTTCGTGCGGAATCCACGGAGGATATTGCCCTGAATTTTATCAACCGCGAGTATCGGTTCATCAATAGACATAAGTAAACAAGCGTATTTATGTACTTAACTGCACTTTACCTTGAAACTAGCTTACGACCAGAAGGTATAAAGTAGTCTGTTTCACTGTTAGCAAACTCTGATACAGATGCTGCAAACATTGCTGCCTCTTCTGTTGGTACGTCTCGCAAACGTCGTGCCCAATCTTCTGTTGTGAGCTTATCACACGTCAAATCCGGCTTCTGTCTAAAAGTTCCAAAGAATTCAGAATTTGTTGGATAAGTACAGCAAAAGGATTGACAACTGTTAATTTTTGTAGCGGTCTTTTCTGGAATTTTCTTCGCAACACCAAACAGTGCCATTGTAATTTGACGAGCAATTTGACCGCCGTATTCTAAAGGGCTGCCGTCCAAAGTGCATTGGTCAAGAGTATAGCTGGCACCTTGTGGAGGAGCTATTTTGGCACGCAAAATTTTTGTACCATCGACGCTCTTACGCACAAACTTAAGACAAGTATCACCTACAAAATTATCATCTGGGTCGAGCAAGCCCGAAAGCTCAAACGGCAGCATATACAATCCTATTGGGTTGGCTAAAGCAACCGAAAGTCCCTGAGAAGCTAGGTCAAACACGCCTGCTCCAATCGTTGGGTCGCTGGAGCGATTGACACCACCGTATGCCGCGCAGCACATCAATTTCTGCGAGTCTACTTTTCCATTTGTCTCAGCTTGCACAGGATAGCCAAGGGTGGAGTCAGATGCAAGTTGTACTTCTGCACCCAGCGTATTTGCCCAGTGGGTCAAATGGACTGCACCTTTTTCCGTATTCCAGACATTCCAAGGATTGTAGTCTCCAGCTTTATACTTTAATTGAAACTGATTATTTTCGTCTTGCTCGTATACGTCATGTTGCCATTGAAGCTCGGATTCTGCAATATCAGGATTATGAAGTAGCTCCCGATACAATTCGACCAAAAGCGAAAAATCTTGTTTTGCAATAAATTCCCAATACTCCGGAGGTTCCACCGTAAAATCAATACGGGTAATCTTGCCATTTTCCCGAACCACATGCCACTCGCAGTATTCGTCTTGGCAACGATACGGAATTGAAAGCGGCTTGAAATCTCCTTCGTCATTTTTCTTGTAAAAGCCAAAAACTGGCTGACGAACTAGAACTTCTGCATAATGGTTTGCGAGACGTTCAGCATCGGATGGTGGTTTGGAAGCAAACCATCGTGACAGAAATAACGGGAATCCATTCCAGGGAATACCTACTGGTGGCGTTGCAACAATCCCACTTGTATCAGCAAGCAAGTCAAAAAACAGTTCACTTGGTCTTCCCGCAGGATTTTTTGTCGAGATGATAAAATTTGTAACTACTTGATGCCAGCCTTGCTTCATTTGGTCGGCAAGCGCAGGTCTTCGCGAAAAATCATCAATTTCTGCTGGTGGGTTGTATAAATCCATATGTTTCTTCCTACTTTCAGGTTAAATCTTATCTACGTGTACTTCATCAATTCACACTATTGATATACTGGCTCAGTTGTTCTGCACTCGGCAGTACCCACAAAGGTGATTTTGAATACAGAAAACGACGTAGTATTTCGGTTTAATCTATACTTACGTGAAAACTAAATTCCTTCAAACCAAGGTTTAATAAGCTGTTCAGAACAAATTGGCATTAGTGCTTGACTTAACTTCAAGACTTTGATCAAAAATTCCAGAATTATAAAGACGTGCCAGTATGGTATTGAGCCGAGATACATTTACAAGATTGACGCGCTTATAATTACTGAGTATTGATACAAGTTTTGTCTTTTTATTTAATTTTTATGATGCCGTGACCCCCTTTGGATGTCACGAGCTTAAGTTTTACTAATAAATTAGATTTGAGTCAAAGGACAAGTTATCCTTGCGATTTTAGAACTTATTGACAATCTTGTAACGCAACAATAAGGGTTTCAGACATTGTTACTATGACGATAACTTGGCAGGAAAAGACAGGATATACTTCCAATCGCATATCGGACAAATTATGCTTCAAAGCCCAAAACTCAGGCGGAGCAAGGATGTATAAACTATAACTAGTGTTGACTCAACGTTTTTATTAGGTTTAAAGGATGCAAATTTTTGTCACTCACGTATAGCTTTATGCTTCCATTTTAGGTAAATGGACAAATTATGCTTCCTTAATAGGAACTCTTCGCAAATTAACAACGTAGCAATAAGGGTAAGAGACACTTAAATCCTAGCTTATACTTCCAGACCCTGGCAAGTTTTGGGTCTGGTTATAGATGTGACTAGAACGATAACTTGGCATAAAATGACACCATATGCTTCCAATCGCGTTTCTGACAAATTATGGTTCAAACTCTCAAACCTTGGCGGAGCAGGAAACTACAAAAATAGTACTTTTGTTAACGACGTTTTTATAAGGGTCAGAGAGTATAAAATTCAACAACTTGCGGACAGCTAGATGCTTCCATTTTGCGGTTGTGGACAAATTATACTTACTTATTAGGAATTGTTAGCAAATAACCAACGTAGTAATAAGGGTTTCAAATACTAAAGTTAAAACTTATGCTTCCAGACCCTGGCAACTTTTGGGTCTGGTCATAATAGACATTACAATACTCGGTTATGCTCCCATACCCTGAAAACTTTTGGGTATAGTTACAATTATATTAAGTTGCGTTGTAGTTTGTAACGATTTTGTAATACTTGTTCTGCTTGGAGCATGTTATTACATAGAGAATTATCAAATTTAAAAATATACTAAAATATACTAAAACATCCTTATAAGTGTGGATATTGCAAGACACCACATTCCGATACTAATAGGCGCCCCAATCAGAAGTCCTGCAATTGTCCATCCGCGTTGATGCTTGTTAAACTGTTCAATGCTGCGCCAATGTCTACTTTTCCATGCCCATTCGTTACCTTTGGCGCCAAGAACAAAAGTCATTAAAATACCAATCGATGGGAAAAAGCATAGCAAACCCACCCAGACGTTATTTGTCCATAACCATAACCAAGGCATGAAGAAGGCGCCCCAATTCCATCCTAAAATCTCTTCTGGAACAGGTGCTTTACTAGTAATACCCCACCCAGAGTTATTTTCGTGTATTGGTTGTGGCTTTACTAATTTCAACCTGGCGCCAGCTTCGAGAACTTGCAACGCTTCGGCAGCAGTGACAAAACGGTCTTCAGGTGCAGGTTCAGTTAATTTTTGTAACCAATCTACAAAATGAGGACTCAAATTAACTAAGTTACTAAATTGGATACGTAGCGAGCGCTGTGGTAGTTCTGAAGGTGGAAGACCCGTTAGTAGATGAATCAAAGTAGCACCTAGCGCGTATAAATCTGATGCGGGAACAGCTTTACCTCCAAATTGTTCCATTGGAGCATAGCCATATGTACCAACAACGGTAAAAGTAACACCTTCTTTGGCTGCTTTATCTTGAACGGCGCCGAAATCAACTAAATATATATGATTATCTTCACCCCATATCAAATTACTCGGTTTAACATCGCGATGAAGCACGACAGGGTTTAACTCGTGTAGGTAGATTAATATTTTTAAAACTTCGACGGCAATTTTATGTACTTGCTTTTCGCTAAAACGGTGACAACCTTGTAGTTTTTCCTTTAAAGACTCTCCAGGTATACGTTTTTCAACTAAACCAAACCATAAATTTCGGTCATCAACACAAAAATAATCAATATATTTAGGAATTCTAGGATGGTCGAGTTGCTTGAGTATTTGCGCTTCGCGTTCAAACAACTTTAAATCATCCCATTGGATGGCACCTCCAAAGGCTAGTAATTTAACTACAACCAGCGAATCTTCATCAGCATCTTGAGCTTGTAAATCTTTGGCTAACCAAGTTTGACGGACACCGTTATTTCCCAGTAAGTGTTGTAACTGGTAACGGTTTTGTAACACTTGTTCGGATTGCAGCATCTTTATAAAGCGAGCAAAGGCGGTGAGTGGAGCGTATCAACACTTTTCTATGGTAGCTACAATACATTAAAATGTGTACATAGCAGCACGGTGCGTGGTGCCATAAACAAATAGAGTATTTGATTATAAGCCTGTAGCGCCACGCACCAACGTATCAGGTAACATACAAGCGCTCGTCCGGTGCGTGGCGCCACAAGATTAGTCGTTATCATTTTAGATTCTTAATAGCGCCACGCACCCTACGTAATGTTTGTTCAATTTTAAGCTTACCGAGACGGAAATTACTATAATCTGGGATATTTGAAGGGTGGTGCTGTTTATGGTCGAAGAATTGATTTATTTCATCTAAAATGACTTGAAAACGGTTTGTAATATTTTCTAGGCGGTATTGGGCTAAAAAATTTTCTGATAAATTAAAAGGTTGAGAGTTAGCGACCACTTTGAGGATACGCTGTATATCGTACTCCTTAGAATATCCCGCTATTTTATAGCAATTAAATCCTGGGTCGAGAAAATCAGAAAGTCCGCTATTAAGACTCGAAAAAACATGACATCCACATGCCATAGCTTCGAGTGGTTGTAATCCAAAACCTTCACTAACCTTTTGTAATGCCCAGTATTCAGCAGAATCATACAAGTATACTCTTGTTCGGTTAAATAAACTTGGCAAATCTTTCACAAAAGATTCTACGATAAATACATTACACTGTTTTTGTAATGCTGGCGCCAAATGCCGCATTAAGTACTGGGAAGACTTACGCGATTGCACAAGTACATCTATATCACGATTTATATTTAAATTTGTAAACTCATCACTAATTTGATTCGGTAAATAATAAATCAAAGAATTGGGGGATAACTGTCCCCAATATCCCATTGTATTGCGGCTAACGGTAATAATTGGAATACTAGGAGGCAGCTTAAAACCATAACCTGCACTGTGGGCATGATATATAACATTATAAGACTTGAGCTTGGGTGCCAGTGAAGCGATATCAAAACCCCAACTCATTACAAAAATAACATCATCAAGATTGTGCTGCTTAATGACATCATCCAAAAAAAACTTATTATTTTCGCGTTGGCGATAAGTAACAACTTCCGCATCACAAAAAGTTTGGGCAATACTAAGGGTCTTTAGCTCCGCAAACAAACCACCACAAATAAACTTCCCATCAGTACCAGGTAATAAAAAGTAAAGCTTTCTCATTTTGGATTTTAGATTTTAGATTTTCTTATCCTAAGTCAACGGAACTTACTTACTTTAGCAGCCCAACGCATCCAAAACCACCCAGCAAAACTACCAACAAAATAAGAAATAAAATCAGACCATAGAAAAGTATTCCCCAACACAAGTCTACCTACAAACGTCGCGCGCGCGGCTTGTAAAAAAGGTGGTTTCCAGAGCTGCAAAAACTCGATACCGCAAGTAGCAACACAAACACCGATAGCAGTCCACATAGGGGAAGCTTTCGGATATATAAAAGCAACTAGTAAAATCCAAAATATCTCATAAGCAACGCTTCCCAAAAAATCGTACAGCCATTCCAAGCCAAACCCTTGGGAAAAGCGCACAAAATAACCAAACGGCACAATAAATATTATGCTGAAAAGCAGCACAAGGCGATATGTTTTAACTAATCTTGCCATTGTACTTTCACAAAATGAGCTTCGCGTCCCCACATATCTCTAGTTTTAGTAATGTTTTCGATACTGAGATTAAATGGTACGGCAGTTGTTAGATAACGCTGTGCCAAGGCGCCTATATTTGGTGCCAACTCGGAGGCCGTTGTTGCTGCTATACCCAACCCTAGTAACTGTTCAATTATTCCGCGCGGCATAATTAGATGCATTCCCACTGCTAACCCTGCCGTTAATAATATTTCAGTTGATGCATTAGTACCACAACGGGGGTGAACAGCCAAATTCCACTCACCGTCTTTTAAACGTTGAAGACCATTAGTGACTGCACGACGTAAGTTGCTGATATTAACATCCCCGTAAAGAAAAAAGCCTTGCTCAGTTGATAGTCCTCCAAGCGACTCGTTATCAGCTTGAAAGTGACTTACTGCGAACGAAGGACGAGAAGCGCGCGGTTGACTCAAAAGCCAGACGGTAGCATGTTCGAGCGCATGAACCTGTCGCAACATCAGAATTTCTTTCAACCCAGGCACAAAATGTAATAGCTCAAGCAACTCCTTGTCTTGATTAGACCTAGGAGTAATAAAATCAAAATTGATCAAATCAAAGGGGTTTAAGCTACCCTGAGAAGAAATAGAGGTATTCATTGAAACACAGCCCTCTTAAAATTAATTGAGCCGACACGGTATTTTTTTTAATTTAACGCTTGTATCAATAAAATTAATGCTAATTTTTATTTAGTTTTAACAAGGCGCCCAGATAGATGCCCAGATGGATGTCCAGATAAATTAGACCGAAGCTTTTGACTTCGGTCTTTTTAAACGAAATATGACTACCCTTTGAATGGGTGACTGCTACCGAGAGGTGGTCTGCAAAAAGCTACCCGTCGGTAGTAGATGCTTGAGCGCGCGTATCCGAGTGGCTTGAACTAACTACAAATGCAAATTGTGGAGATAGCCTGAGAATGCAACACCTGTTTGCCAAAAATCATGTGCAAAGGCAGTAAGAGTAGTTGATTGAAGCCTAGAATGGTTTACACACATGCTGCGACGTGAGGAGAACGAACAGCAATTAACCTTCCGTAGCTTCAGTTGAAAAGTGTAGAAATCATCTGAACATTCAATCAGCTTGTTTTGGCAAAGGGCAACAATTTACATCGTTTATGCATACTTTACCCCAACGCATTGCCCAACGCACAAGCGCAACTCGGTTATCGGTTTGCGTTTTGGTAAGGATGTTGCTGATATGGTTATCAACCGTGCGCTTGCTTATTTCCAGTTTGGTTGCAATATCGTTGTTAGTTAAGCCAGCGGCCACTAAGTCGATAATTTGCAGTTCTCTATCTGAAAGACTTACAGGTGTCTGTGACTCGCCACTAGCCATGTTTTAAGAAATCCTCCTAGTATATGTACTCAATCGCTCTATCTCATTCTAGAAGATTCTTTGACTGGTCGGTGTTTCAACTGTTAGCGGTAATACGATAATGAAGAATTCTTTAATTAACTAGTTAGCCGTTACACAGCTTTATATTACTTAGTAATTACTAATACTTTAATTTTCATTTTTTTACTGAAAATTACTAGATTTTAAAATATAAAACATAATTCATCTATCATAGGATATAGATTTTGGGGACTTTGATTCCCAAAATCTTCGTATTGAATTGTGTGAACAATACCAACATTGGGGCGAAAATTGTTGTAGATTTATTAGTTGTAAATTTTATAGATGGGTATATCCGTCTTTAAAGACAAAATTGAGTGCAGATGAGCAATCCCCGTGTTTTGTGCCTAGGCGAAGTTTTATTTGACCTTTTAGCTGACCAATTAGGGCGAAGGCTAGAAGATGTTGAGACATGGACTCCATATCCAGGGGGGGCGCCGGCCAATGTTGCTTGTGCGTTGGTCAAGTTAGGAATACCTGCGGGTTTTGTTGGTTGTGTTGGCTCTGATGAAGTCGGTGATACATTAATGAGCCTTTTAAACGAAGTAGGTGTTGATACAACT